>JADFOU010000347.1 GCA_022562655.1 candidate division TA06 bacterium | reverse complement strand
GATCAAAATCGAAAATTCTTAAGTCTATATGTTTCAATAACCCCGCTATGAATTCCGGGGACACAATACTAATTTTCAAGTTAAATTTTGTCAAAAAGTCAAGTTGAAAATCCTTCGAGTATTCGGAGCCTGTCCTTCGAAGCCCCCTAGGGCGTAGGAGGGGGTTGAAAATCCTTCGCGAAGTCGGAGCCTGTCCTTCGAAGCCCCCTAGAGCGTAGGAGGGGGCATCGTCCCCAATGAATTATACTATAGACGTACTGTCAAAATGTCAAGGACCGAGCATATCCTCATAATCGGAAAAAGTAAAGCCCTCCCGATTTATTCGAGAGGGCTACAGTCAATAAGACAGTTAAAACTGAATTATTTCAATAGGATGAGTTTCTTTGTAGCAGTGAAGTCACTGCTTTGGAGACGATAGAAGTAGATTCCACTGGAAAGATTCTTTCCCTCCCACTCCACTTGATAGACGCCCGGTTCTTGAACCTGATCTACAAGGGTTTCCACCAGCCTCCCGGTGATGTCATAAACTTCAAGAGTGATAAGGACCGATTCTGGCAGGGTGTATTCAATCACCGTTCTACCTAAAGGCGGATGAAATGGATTCGGATGATTCCGAAGCAATTCAATCCTCGTACTTTGAAACTCAAACCTTGGATTATCTTCTTCAATCCCCACCAGTCCAGCCTCATTGGTCTTGATCAGATAGACATCACGATTTCCTGGATCGAAGGATTCGGTGTATCCCACGATAATATACCCCCCGTCCGAGGTCTGCTGGACAGAACTGCCTATCTCAAATAATCTGCCTCCGTAGATCCTTGTCCAAGCGGCGTTACCCATAAAGTCCGTCTTGATCAGGTAGACGTCATACATACCTGCACCGAAGGAAGCGGTCTGTCCTGCGATAATATATCCCCCATCCTGGGTCTGCTGGACAGAACTGCCCCCATCAAGCATGGTGCCACCGAAGGTCTTTGTCCAGAGGGTTTCGCCCAGGGAGTCCGTCTTGATCAGATAGATATCACTCGATCCTGAACCGAAGGAACGTGTAAATCCTGCGATGATATACCCCCCATCTGGAACAGTCTGCTGGACTGACGAGCCCGCGTCATTCATGGTGCCGCCGTAGGTTCTTGTCCAGAGGGTGTCCCCCAGGGAGTCCGTCTTGATCAGGTAGACATCACCCGATCCTGAACCAAAGGAAACTGTAAATCCTGCGATAACGTAGCCCCCATCTGCGGTCTGCTTAACAGACATGCCAACATCAACATTGGTGCCGCCGAAGGTCCTTGTCCAGAGGGTGTCCCCCAGGGAGTCCGTCTTGACCAGATAGATATCTTCGTCTGAAGTGGAGCAGTCTGTGCATCCTGTAATAATATACCCACCATCCGAGGTCTGTTGGACTGAATAGCTTCTATCTTGATCATTTCTATCGTAGGCCCTCGTCCAGAGGGTGTTACCCAAAGGATCAGTCTTGATCAAGTAAATATCAGTTGAGGTTGAAGTTTCACACTTTGTGCATCCTGCGATGATATACCCCCCATCCGAAGTCTGCCGGACAGAATGGCTTTTATCATCAGTGCCGTCGCCATAGGTTCTTGTCCATACGGTATCCCCTGAAGGGTTCGTCTTGATCAGATAGAAATCAACACCGCCAGCACCAAAGGATTTTGTGTATCCTGAGATGATATACCCCCCATCCGTAGTCTGCTGGACAGATGTGCCCCCATCCCAACCAGTACCACCATAGGTCCTTTCAAAGGTGGTCTGGGCGATAGAGGAAGTAGGTAGGAAGCAGTAGAGAGTCAGTAGGAGACAGAAAAAACCGACCCGGCCAAAAGCTGAACAGAGGGAGAATCGGGGTCGGCTTCGGGCCCAACTCTGAAGACTTTTCTTTCTCATCCTAATCTCCCTCCTCATTAAAGGTCAAATAGAGATGCTGAGATCCGCCTGAGTCGGATCAGCATGAAAAATCCAGTATGAAAGTCATTCCGACCCTGAACCCCCGATTCGGGGACAGGCTTGTTTCAGGGCTTTCGGAATCTCAATATGCTTCATACCTGTCACTCTCCTTAAGAACCATAACAAAGAACTGGGACGCGGTCAAGTCTTTTTGGGTTCCCCCTGCGGGGAGCCGATATCTTGCTCGGTGCCCTCCTACGCTCCAAAGAGCCCTCCTTGCACGAAGGAGCTGCGAAGGACAGGCTACGAAGTATTTTCAACTTGACAGTATGACAGTTCTATTCCAGTTTGCGCATTCGAGCCTTTGCCCTTCTGTACAACTGACCCAGTGAGTAGTGCTTCAGTGACTGAAACGGCGAGTAACGCACAATCTCCGTATACGTTAGGCCTGCTCCCTCCTTCAGTAATACCAGCAGCTCATCTCTCAATCTCGTTCCTGCCCTCGTGGAAGTATCCATCTTCTCGATACTTCTGCCCATCCTTTTCTCGAAACCCCTTATCAGCTTCTCTGCCGGCTCAAAATCATGCTCCTGA
>JADFOU010000346.1 GCA_022562655.1 candidate division TA06 bacterium | reverse complement strand
TCCCGCTCCTTCTCTTCCTTCTCCCCCTGTTCCTCCCGCTCCTCCTCCTCCCTCTGCGAGAGGAGCCTCGAACATGAGATCGGCAATGCTCTCTGGATTCTGCTTCAGGGTGGAGATCATTTTTTCAGGTGCATTGAGCATTTTCTGAAAGGAATCCCAGGAGATGGTGACAGTTCCCTTCGTAACTTCCCCCTGCTTTGAGATGATTCCAAATTCAATCTCGTTGAGGCCGATATGAGGTAGATTCATCTCACTTGCTATCTTCAAGATCCCCCCCTTTTTCTGAAGGGAGACCCGGTCCATGGAGAGGAGATTGAAGAGATCGTGGAGTTCTTCTTTGGCGACTCCTTCCCTGAAGGTGATGGATCGGACATCGAACCGATTGAGGAGGTTTACGAGGCTAGGGACAGCTGGGGCTATCTTTTTGTCTACCCGCAGTCCTTCCACGAAAAAGTTGTTTTCAAAGATTGCCATAGCCATCTCGGTCTTTCCCGCCATCGTCTTCTTGAGGATGTTTAATGTCTCCGTGAGGGTCTTTTGGATGAAGGGGTGGCCCGGGGGATAGGACTGCATACTCCGGAGGCAGACGGAGAGATGCTTGATGAGATCTACCGTGAGTTGGAGGAATTTTTCTTCCTTACTTTCTGTGGCCTCAGGATTTCCCATTTTATTGGACTTGTGACTTTTTTTAGTGTTTGAAATACCGGGTCTTTGTAAAGAGCATGGCAATATCCTGTTCGATGCAGGCTTGGATCACTTCCCGATCCCGAATAGAGCCACCCGGTTGGATTACGGCCGTGATCCCCTCTCTTGCCGCCAGGTCGATGGCGTCTCGGAAGGGGAAGAATCCATCAGTAGCCATAACGGTTCCGCCGGTGAAAGACCCTACTCCCCTCGCCTTGCGGATCGCAAGTTCTACGGCATCAATCCTCGACATCTGTCCTGCTCCGATTCCGATGGTCCTGTTTTGGATAGCAAGGACAATCCCATTGGATTTGACATGTCTCACAACCTTCCAGGCAAAGTTAAGGGCTGCTCTCTCTTTTTTCGTCGGTTCCCTCCGAGTTACAATCTCCCATTGAACGGGATCCTCCTCCCCATAGTTGGATTCCTGAAGGAGAAGACCACCTCTTATGCTTCGTGCTTCGTGTTTCGTACTTCGTGTTTCGGAAATCTCTATATCACATTCGAGAACTCGGAGATTCTTCTTCTCTCGAAAGATCTTCAGTCCATCCTCCGTAAATCCGGATGCGATTACTCCTTCCAGAAAGGTCGTTATGATCTCTCTGGCGGTCTCCTCATCACAGGTCCGATTGAGCCCCACGATCCCTCCGAAGGCGGAGATGGGGTCTGCCAAATGGGCGAGGCGATAAGCATCCGTGATATTCTCTCCTTTTCCAACCCCACAGGGGTTTGAATGTTTAATAATCACGGCAGCTGGGGAATCGAATTCCCTCACGATATTTAGAGCAGCATCGAAATCCAGGAGGTTGTTGTATGAGAGGGTCTTTCCTTGATATTGTTTCGCAGTAGCCAGCCCTCCTCCTTCGGGTTTTGAGAGAGGATCACGGTAAAAGGCAGCTCGTTGCTGGGGGTTCTCACCGTATCTTAAGTTCGTTATTTTTTCATAGCGAAGTTCTAACGAATTCGGAAATCGATCATCGGATTCAGCGGATTGACCCAGCCCGAGGGGTTGGGCGAGGAGATCGGGCGGGTCGGACTGAATCTTTGAATCCGTACTCTTTAAATCTTGGAATCTATTTGCAATCGCGGAATCGTAGTTTCGTGTCATCTCAAATGCCCTTTGGGCAAGGGAGTGGCGGAACCCCTCTGATAGAGCACCCCCATTCTTTTCGAACTCTTTCAATATCCATTCATATTGATCCGGGCTCGTCACGACAGCCACATTCTCATAATTCTTGGCTGCCGCCCTCACCATAGCTGGTCCCCCGATATCAATCCGTTCAACAAGATTTCTGGATGCTGGATGCCCGCCTGACGGCGAGGCAGGCTGGATGTTGGATTCGGTCAAGGGATAAAAATTGCAGACCACAAGATCGAAGGGGAGTATCCCCTGATCCTTCAGTTCCCTCTCCTCACCGTCTCTTCGGCAGAGGATTCCACCATAGATCTTGGGGTGGAGGGTCTTCACCCTTCCGTCTAAGATCTCCGGAAAGCCGGTGATCTCTGAGACTGTCATAACTGAGATTCCGGCTTCCTTGAGGGTTTTTGCCGTCCCTTCACTGGCAGTGATCTCGAAGCCGAGGTGGGAGAGTCCCTTGACGAACTCCACAATCCCCGTTTTGTCCGAGACGCTGATAAGTGCTCTTTTCATGATTTTGAATAATAATGCTTCATTTCAATAACACTAATTTTTGTGTTTGAGTAAAATCATTTGTCATGAACCGGTAAAAATAGACTCCACTCGCTACTTTTTGACCTCCCTCGTCTGTCCCGTCCCATTCGACAGTGTAAAGTCCCGGCTCCTGCACTTCC
>JADFOU010000345.1 GCA_022562655.1 candidate division TA06 bacterium | reverse complement strand
AATCGGAATTACCAAGTCCGACTCCTACTCCACGGTGATTCAAGACTTTCTTTTAGACCCAGAGACCCACCCCGGGGAGTGGGCCATCATCGGGGAGACGAACCCCGAGTATTTGGATGCTACCAATATCGGGATCCTCCTGCCGGATGGTCAAATCCTCTGGTGCCACGATACGAAAGACGCCCAGCTCTTCGATCCCGTAACCGGAGCAAAGACCCTTCTTCCCCCATCCTCCTCCTTTCAGGGGTGTGCGGGACCGAGCCTCCTTACCGATGGTCGGGTCATCCTCTTCGGGGGTCAGAAGAGCCAAAATTTCACGGATGCTACCAAGATGGTCAAGACCTTTGACTATACCACCCTCACCTGGGATACCCTCCAACCCATGAATGAATTCCGCTGGTATCCTGCGGTCTCTCGACTAACGGAAGGGGACCTCTTGGTCATCGGCGGTGGGCAGCCTCCCAACGCCCAGCGAACCGCAACCTGCGAACTCTTTGATATCCAAGCAGAAGTTACCACCTATACCGACTCCGTCGCCCAGCCCAATGAATTTTCCCCTACCGCCCTCCTCTTTACAGGGGAAGTCCTGGCAACCTGGGCTCCCTGCCAACTCTACAACCCTGTTACCCAAGAATGGCGGACGACCGGGAATTTTGTTCAGCCCGACCGGGGCTTCCCGGGACATTCCGACCATTCCCTTGTGGTCTTGCCGGATGGGCGGGCACTGGCGATTGGGTGCCGTAGTTCCCCCAACCCCGTCATGGGAGAAATCTACAATCCGAATACAGAGACCTGGAGCCTCACAGCCAACCTCTATCCTGTCCGGGATATGCCAGAGGTCGTCCTCCTCCCCGATGGTAGGGTCTTTGTCGGAGGAGGCCACTTACTACAGCCCGACACCTTTCCGAGTGATCCGGTGCAAAATAATGTGAAGCTCTGTGACCTTTATGATCCCGTGAGGGATTCCTGGAGGCGTCTTGCAAGCTGGGAACATTTCAAAGAATATCATGCCACAACCCTACTCCTCCCGGATGGAAGAATCGTGACGACAGGCGGAACCAATATCGCTTTCACCAATCCAACTTCCTATGATATCGAAGCCTTCTCTCCACCTTATCTCTTCCGGGGAGTCCGTCCCCAGATCGTCACTCTTTCGTCTACAGATCTCTATAGGGGCCAGACCGTCACTTTTGACATCTTCCCCCAGACCGCCCTCACCGAAGCCGTCCTCATCGGAACCCAGGCGGTCACCCACTGGATAGACGGGGGGATTCCCCGGCTCCTCAGGCTGCCTTTCACCCAGACGGGAACTCAAGTAACGGCGACAGTCCCCGCAGATCCGGACAGCGCCCTACTGGGCTGGTATATATTCTTTGCTATGGTGGATGACATCCCCTCCGAAGGGGTCATCGTCCGTGTCCTGGAATCCACTCCGGGAGTGGATGAGGAAATTTACGCCAATCCCTTTGGCTTTTACCTCTATCAGAACTCTCCCAATCCCTTCCATTCCACCACCACCATCCGCTACATCCTCCCAGCAGTCAGCAATCAGCAATCAGCATTCAGTAGAAAAGGGATAGTACAAGTCCATTTGGCAGTCTATGATATTACCGGGAGGCTCGTAGTGACTCTGGTAAATAAAAGTCAGGAGTCGGGAGTCTATCAAGTCCAATGGGATAGTAGGATACCCGAATCGGGTGTCCCCAGTGGAATCTACTTCTACCGCCTGAAAGCAGGGGACCTCTCGGCAACCCGAAAGATTGTAATCTTGCGATAGACTCCAACGGAAGAAAGAAAAAGGGAGCCCCGCTTCTTGCGGGATTCCCTTTCTTATTGACAATCTCATCTTCTCTGCTATATTCGTTTTTGGTGCTCTTCCTTCCCCTGTTTTCCTATACTTTAGGGCGTCAAAATGGTTGTTTATAGGATTTCATCCGGGGATGTGGGGACGGGATGTGGGGACGTAGTTCCGATAGTTCTGTTTGTAGATTAAAGCAAATAGTTTGGTGTTTTCCACATGCCCCGTGGACCGAGACTCGATATAGAGAATGCCTTACACCACGTAATGGTGCGCAGCCTGGAAGGTCGGAAGATCTTCTCATCCAATACGGATCGAAGGGATCTTACCTGAAGTTTCGCTTCGGTACGCCCTAAGACTGAGGCGCGTGTAACAGGGTCTGACCCTGTAGAGACCCTTGCAGACAATATCCAGATCTGAGGTTACCGGAGGCAGCCGTCGGAGGCGCGTCGTTGAGGCGAGAATACTCGTTTGTTATGTAGCGGTCGAGAATACGGAATGTCTTTGACTGCAATGTCACGTACACTGGGGGTGTCCAAACAGAGTATTCTTCGGGGTGTGGAGAGGGGAGAGTCTTTGTTGCGGCAAAAGGGATGGAGAGTAAAGGATTTGATCGAATAACCGAATCATCGGAACTACGTCCCCCTTTATATGGTATTTAGAGATTGGTCTAAAAAGAAAGGTTAATATCATGAGAGAACGA
>JADFOU010000344.1 GCA_022562655.1 candidate division TA06 bacterium | reverse complement strand
TCAAATAGTGAAAATGTCGTCATTTCCTCACTATGTGTAGTTTTTGATACCCGGTCTTCGGTAGGACAAGTCCATTGTCAACCGAGACGGTTGACCTACTGGAAATTGGAACTCCACCATTTAACCGAATCGAAGCCGCCTTAGGCGGACGTTGCTTAACAGCCAAACCCAAGTGTAGGAGAATTACCAATCCTAAATAAGATGCGTTTTTCTGCACCCAAGGGAACAAAAGATATCCTGCCTGAAGAGGTGGGACGATGGATAAAGGTGGAGGAGACGGTCCGGGAAGTGATGGGACGGTTCAACTATCGGGAGATCCGGACCCCCACCTTTGAGGAGACCTCCCTCTTCACCCGAAGTGTGGGGGAGGAGACGGATATCGTTCAAAAAGAGATGTACACCTTTGAGGACCGTGGCCATCGGAGCCTCACCCTCCTTCCAGAAGGGACAGCACCTGTGGTCCGTGCTTATATTGAACATGAGATGGGAAAGAAATCCCCCCATACGAAACTCTTCTACATTGCCCGTATGTATCGCCAGGAGAATCCCCAAAAAGGGCGTTTTCGTCAGCACAGCCAGTTTGGGGCAGAGGCCATCGGATCTTCCCACCCCTCACAGGATGCAGAGATCATTCAGGTGGCTCTATCAATCTATGAAAACCTGGGGATTCACGATCCTAAGGGCGAACACACCCAAGACCGATCCTCCCCTCTCTCCACCGTCGGGCAGGCCGGTTCGCCCCTACAACTTCGATTGAACAGCGTGGGATGTTCCAAATGTCGTCCAGCTTACAAAGAAGCCCTTAAGAAGGATTTGGCCTCTAAATTAGATCGCCTCTGTTCGGATTGTCAGCGGAGATATGAAACAAACCCCTTACGGATTTTAGACTGTAAAGAGAAGACCTGCTTTGTGGGACAGACATTCATGTCTGTCCCGGAAGGGGTTGCGAAGATTACCGATTTTCTCTGCGGTGAGTGTAAAGAACATTTTGAAGGAGTGAAGGGGTATCTGAAGGACCTCGAAATTCCTTTCCAATTGACCCCTCGTCTCGTTCGGGGTTTAGACTATTACACCCGAACCGCATTTGAAATCGTCTCTCAGAAACTGGGAGGACAAGACTCCCTCGCAGGAGGAGGGCGGTATGACTATCTCATCGAGGAATTAGGAGGGGAGCCCATCCCTGCAGTGGGATTTTCCGCCGGAATCGAACGCCTTCTTTTAGTGATGCCGGACACTCCGCAATCCGCAATCCGCACTTCGCAATCTATGGATCTCTTCATCGCCACCCTCGGAGAAGAACCAAAGAGGCGGGGCTTCATCCTCATGAATCACTTGAGGAGACAGGGGTTGTCCTGTGAGATGGACTTTCTAAACAGGAGCCTCAAAGCTCAGATGCGGGCAGCAGACAAACTCCAGTGCCGCTATGTCTTCATTCTTGGAGAAGAGGAGTTGAAGAAAGGGAAAGGAATATTGCGCAATATGGAAACCCATGAGCAGGAAGAGGTGGGGTTGGAAGAGGTGGAGGGGAGGGTGGGAGAGAGATTAAGCAGAGGATAATCCTCGTGAAGTTATGTTTTGGCTGCATTAATTGGAGCATTTGGTTTAGGAGGGATTGTTGTAAAAATCCTTGATATAGTCTGGCTGAGTAGATACATGGAACAAAAGGAGAAACGAGAATGGTTGAGAAAATCTAGATATGATGCTTATAGTACTGTTGTACAGGAAATCGAGTCCTTAGGCCTCCACGGTAAGGTCCACGACAATCCTTGGCGATTCCGAGCTGCAGCTGCCCGAGCATTCTTACTACTTCAGGATCGTAAGCTTGCCCAAGCAATACGGACCTTTGCTGAAGAAGTATCAAAATTAGCTCGAGGTGACCTTTCGGAGATAGAAATAAAATCCCTTCCACCAGAATATAAAGAAATGGAAGATAATATCAAGACAGGATTTTTGATCAAAGCGCTTGAAAAGAAAGGAGCCGAACTCATTGAGCGTTTAAGCAACGATATGTTAAAAGATTAATAATCAAGTCTGAGGATGCAATGCAAGTCTTGAAATACTGAAATTAGATACTAAACTGACTAGAATGTAATAATATTTGCATTATTAGAATTGATAACCTCTAAGATTTCAAAAATACTCATCCGATCTGTCAAATTATCAAAAATGGCACCATTACCTAACCATCCTCGAAGATAAAAAAAGGAGGTAGTAACGATTAAACTTCTGCAATTTTTTATCTGGTTTTGGATAATTTTAGTTCTCCCAATAGTTATTTTATCTTCCGCAACTTTGTTCTTTTAAAGGGATGGGCTCAGTTTTTAGAAACCTGGCATCCTTTCAATATCGGCTTTTATCCTGGCATACTTACTTTAATCTTGCCGGCTATTCTCGCCCACGTCTGGAGAAAGAAGCTTTTGAAAAAAAGAGAAAATGAGAATATATTGGATGAAAAAGATCGTTCTAGTTTAACCTAAAGGGTATTCTAAAATGTGGATCGTG
>JADFOU010000343.1 GCA_022562655.1 candidate division TA06 bacterium | reverse complement strand
CCGCAAGAATTTGAGTGATGATCCCATCCTGAATCACGGCTGCTCCTCCTTTTGTTGCAACCCAGACTTTATTCCAGCGATCCACTTCTACGTCCAAGACAATGGTGCTGGGGAGCCCAGTACTGAAAGAAACCCAAATGTCATCACTTTTAATTTCAGGGGTCCCAGCATCATCGAAGCGGTGGAGACCACTCGAAGCAGAACCAAACCACTTCTTATCGGTGCTATCAATGGCAATGGCTGAAAAGATCTTCTCAGTCTTCACCCCTTTTCTATATACAATCCAGGTAGAATCATCAGAGGCAAGGCGGGCAATAAAGTCTGATGTAACAATTCCAAGACCAGAAAACCACTTGTTGTTCTGGGAATCAACCTCCACTTTCCCCACTGCCTCGGAGTTAGTTGGCAAACGAAAGGTCTTAAAGGTATCACTCTCAATCTTAACAATTTGTGTCCCTCCATCGTATCCTCCCCATACACCGACCCACTTATTACCGTAACTGTCAACGGCTATGGAGCGAGGAAATCCTGTAGTCACTCCCCACAGACTCTCCGCATCGAAGATCTCCCACTCCCCATCGAGACGCAGGTGGCTTACTTGTCTACTTTTTGGATAATGGGCACACCAGACCGAGCCATCCAGATCCACAGCCACTTCGACCACCCAATTGTGGGCAATGTCCTTTGAAAAATGAGGAGTCCAGGTTGAGGAAGAATCTTCGAATTTGGCAATCCCCTTGCCCAATGTTCCCACCCAGGGAACCCCAACACTATCAATTAGAATTGAACTGATGCTTTTGTTCAGGAGCCCTACATTGAGTATTTCCCAACCTGTTCCATTCCATCTGGCAATCCCATTCGCCGTTCCTGCCCAGAGTGTATCATTTCCCCAGGCAAGGGAACGGACATTTGTAGAGGGCAGTCCACTGTTTGTTAGAGGGATCCAGATTGAGTCGATGATTGCCTTTCGAGCTATTCCGTTGATTGTTCCAGTCCATAGGGTGTCCCCCACAATAATAATCACTTGAATGACATTGCTGGGTAGACCATCTGCAGTGGTATAGAGTATTTGACAAATATCCAAACTGTCAGTAGATGTTTCACAGATTCCGTTGGGTGTTCCGAACCAAAGGAGGGTGTCCTTTACAACGATCGCCTGGATTACTGTATCATTAAGGAAAGGGCAACCTGCGAGATCTGAGTCAAAGGGGTTACCACCGGTATCTAACTGCCAGACCCCATCGTCAGTTCCCACCCAGACCCTGTTTCCCTGAGTTGCAATAGAGAGTCCATTCCCTGGGATTCCGTCAAGATCGACAAAGTAATTCCACTGATTCACTCCGTCGAATACGCTCACTTCAGAGTCCTCATGGACAAACCAGAGATTTCCAGAAGAGTCAATCGACAAAGCCTGAACCTTGTTATCCGCCAATCCATCCACATTGGTGAACTTGGTGAAGGTGGTATCCAACTTGTGAAAACGCGCTACAGCTCCGGTCGTCGCACACCAGATAAAGCTGTCCTGGGCGGCGATCTGATTGACTGTGTGTGAATTCAAGTAAGAGGTCCACTGAGCATCTGCTCGGTCTTCAAAAAATCCGTAGAAGAGAGTCAAAAACAGGACCGAGACGCCTATTTTATTCATTCTCTTTTCCGGTAGACGGTGAGGATATTGTTTGGACCTCAGGGGCATTGTTCAGGTGTAACATACGTCCAAATATGATCAAAAGAAAGGGAAGAGAGAAAATCAAATAGGATATGTCAACCTGACTACTTCGAATCTGCTCTGGCAAATCGAGAAGACTTGGAATCTGGATTGCTATATAGGCAACGCCTACAACAAAAAGGAGAATAGCCGATCCACTCAGAACCTGAAGTAGATTGCGTGCTCTCCAGCCCATCAGAATAGAAGCAATCATGAGGGCAATGACAACAGAAAGGGGAAGATAGCTGTTTTGAAGGGAGAGGGGACCGGCTTCGAGAAAAGACGAGACATTCCAGAGGAGGATAGGTAGGATTGTCAAGAGGAATGCGAAGACAGCAAAGAGAACGTCTACGAGCAGTTGATTCCTTTCTTCTCGATTCCTCCAGAGGTGAGCCAAATAAATGGTAAAGGGAAGGAGGGCGATAGCACGGGTAGAGAGGGAAAGTCCTATCAGGAATGCACCAAGCCTCCTTTCAAGTCCTCTTGAAGGATGACGCCACTTATCATAAAGAAAGATCATCCCTAAGACGAGGATCATGTTGCTTACCAGCTCACTCCGAACAGCGACTTCGTAGAGAAAAGCGGGAGCACTGGCGAAGAGGATAAGAATGAAAATCTTGGATTCATTCGGTATAGAGTGAGTGTTTTTGAACAACAGAAACGAAAAGAGAACAAATGAAAAAATTTGAATATAACCCACGTCCCCCATTGCATAAAAGGGGTACGCTAATATGAAGAGTATCGGAAACCCAGAGGGTTTGGACGTACCTCCGTAAGGGAATTCACCTGCCAAAAGTCTCTGGATG
>JADFOU010000342.1 GCA_022562655.1 candidate division TA06 bacterium | reverse complement strand
AGAATTATTAGGACATCGCGTGTGATCTCATGTCAAGACGACTGACATCCAACGCTACCCGTCGCATCACCTCCTGGACGACATGGATGGTCTTATCGGCCCTTGTCGCCTTCTTAGAAATTGACGTGACATCCGTCACCAGCGCTGCCTTTTGTCAATATTTGAGAGACACACCGCTCCTCTTGGTCTATGGGAACTTTTTCGCATTGATCTTTGTGTATGTAGCGGTCGGGGGTCTTATTTGGATTTTCTGCTGGATTGTTTCATGGATTAAAGAGAAGGAAGGAGAGATATTTTTTACCCGGCACACCCTCTTTTTCTTTGGAACACTTTTTTTGACCGTTTACGGGTTTTGGGCGCTCAAGAATTTTCTTTTTCTGCGAGGGTTTCTCCATCTTTTTGGACTGATTGTCTTGACGATGGTGTGGGCGGTTGTTTCGGGTGGCCTCGCCTGGGTGTTTCAGAAGGGTGTTTCGAAGCGCCTCAAAAAGGAATGTGTCACCATTTTAATCTTTGTGACGCTTGCAATTCCCTTCTTTCTCCGTGGGACATCTTCTCGTCCCGTGTCCCATGCAAAGGTTCCAAATGTGGTGATTCTGTCAGTCGATACCCTTCGCCCTGATCATTTGGGTTTCTGGGGATATGAGAAGGCCCGGACTCCTCATCTGGATCGCCTCGCCGCTCAAGGAGTTGTATTTCGTAACGCCTATGCGCAAATTCCTTTAACAGCACCTTCTTTTACTTCTATCATGACAGGTCTTTATCCGAAAACCCATGGATGCCGCGCCAATCTCACACCTTTAAATCCTTCTGTGATAACGTTAGCCGAAGTCTTCAAAGGCGCAGGATATCAGACCGCTGCCTTTGTGAGCGGTTATCCCCTGAAACGGGAATTCTGCGGTCTTTTCAAAGGATTCGATCTCTATCAGGATCGTTTTTCGTTCTACGATGGATTCACACTCTTGCGTTTTTTGGAACGGTTTCGTCTTGTGGAGTTGCAGCTTGAACGGCGCGCAGAGGCGGTGAGCCGCCTCTCCATACCGTGGATCAGGCGTCACAAGAAGTCACCCTTTTTCGTTTGGATCCACTATTACGATCCGCATGTCCCGTATCGGCCTCCCCTTTCAGAAGGAGAGGCCTCTTTGGAGAAGCGAAAACGTCATCAGCGACATTTGTGGGGGAAGGGAAGGGAGACATTGTCTTCGGAGACGATCGATGAGATGACGGCCCTTTATGATGGTGAAATCGCTTACGTCGACCAGGATATCGGCCGGATCCTTTCGTTCCTGGAGCAAGAAGGATTAAAGGAGAAGACGCTGCTGGTCTTTGTTTCGGATCATGGCGAGGCCTTTGACCACGAGTATTACTTTGATCATGGTGATCGGCTTTATGAGTCGTGTATCCGGATCCCGGTGATTTTCTCTTATCCTGGGCATGTACCGGAAAATGTGACGATCGATCGTGTCATTCAGAGCATCGATCTTTTCCCGACGATCCTTTCACTTCTCGAGCTTCCGGAGAGAAGATCTGAGGGAGAGAATGTGTTCATGACAACACTTTCAAAAAAGAGCCCCTCTGTCTATGCGGAGCTCTCCCGCCGACCGGGCTATCCGACGCGCGGCGATTTGTGGGTGCTTCGGGAAGACTCCTGGAAACTCATCTATTCTCCTGAAGGCAGGTCTTCCGAGCTGTATGATCTTTCAAGAGATCCCGAGGAGCTTCACAATCTTTCTGTCAAACGGGCGGGGCGGACAAAGGCGATGACCGAACAGCTCATCCGATGGATGGGCGCACGTGAAGAAGCGCATCTTTCGGTTCCCGTCGAAGCGCTCGCGCGGGAAAAATTAAAGAGCCTTGGGTATCTACAATGAATCGTCAAAAGGAAGGACGTTTACCGATCAGTGTCGTCATTCCGGTTCGGAATGGGGAACGGACGATTCTGGCGTGTCTTGAGAGTCTTGCGGCGCAAAGTTTTCCCCCGGATGAGATCATTGTTATCGAGAATGGGTCGACCGATCAGACGGTCTCCCGGGTGAAGCAATGGGTACTCACGCAGCCTGATCTTCATCCCCGTCTTGTGACAGAGACCCGAAAGGGACCTTCTGCGGCGCGTAACCGAGGAGCCAAGGCGGCAAAAGGCAAAACCCTCGCTTTTATAGATGCCGATTGCATCGCCCCCCGAGAGTGGCTTAAAAAAATTTCAGAGGAGATCCGTCAAGGGATTGATGCTGTAGGAGGGCCATATCAGGGTCCTTCTCTTCCAGATGTAGAAAAATATGCCGCCATGAGCTGGTTTTTCGGGAATCCCGACCCGACATTCTCCTTTTCCCATCCCTTTCTCTCCCGTTTTCTTTTGGGCGGGAATATGGCACTTCTCCGAGACGCTTTTCAAAGAATAGGGGGATTCGATGAGACCCTTCACACAGGTGAAGATCTTGATATTTCTTTCCGACTGGAAAAAGCAGGGTTCACACTTAAGGTCCTCCCACATTTAGCCGTGACCCATCAGATCGACTCCTCT
>JADFOU010000032.1 GCA_022562655.1 candidate division TA06 bacterium | reverse complement strand
TCATTCCTCCCTCCCCATTTCAACTTCCTCCGGAGGATCTCATAGAATGGGAGGGAAGAGGATTTGATTAAATGGACGTATCGATCAGATTTCCTGACGTGGAGACGCTGTCCAACCTTGAGAAGTGAATGTTTCTGACCATCGACAATGACTGTCGCTTCTTTCTTCATCAATTCAAGGGTGATCTGGACATTGGAAGAGAGGACTATCGGTCGGAGACCGAAGGTATGAGGACTGATCGGGCTTACGACAATGGCTTCGAAGGTGGGATAGAGGATGGGTCCTCCGGCCGAGAGGGAGTAAGCGGTAGAACCAGTAGGCGTGGCTACAATCAGACCGTCTCCGGTAAATCGAGCCACCATTTCATCGTTGACAGAGAGGGTGAGATCAACCGATCTCCCTGTGGGACCCATGGAAAGAACCACATCGTTGAGGGCGTAAGAAATGTAATTTGCCTCAATGGAGGCTTCTAAGACCATCCGCTTTTCAATCTCGTAATCTCCCTGGAGGACTTGCGTAAGGGTTTCTTCCAGTTCTTCTATCAGAACCTCTGTGAGGAAACCCAGTCCTCCTAAGTTGACCCCCAGAATGGGGATGGGTTTCTTTCCGACGATTCGGGCTGCCTTCAGGAGGGTTCCATCTCCTCCTAAGGCGATCACCATCTCTGAGGTTTCCCTCAGTTCTTCAGAAGAGGCGAGAATCCCCTTTTCTTCAATGATCTCTCCCGCCTCTTCTATCACTCGGAAGGAGACCCCTTCCTTTCTGAGAAGGGTGAATAGTTTCTGAAGGACAGAGGCTGATATTTTTTTCTCTGGATTGATGAGAATGCCGATCTGTTTCATAGACTTAATGTAAATTTAGCATTTTAAAATTAGCAATGCTAATTTTGCAATGATTCTTTCACACTCAATTTTGCTAAAACTCCTCTCCGTATTCCTGCAAGGTCCTTGAAGATCTCCACCTCTTGGAATCCACCCTTTGGGTTGATAAGGTCCTGCACGGTGGATGCCTGTCCCTCTCCAACCTCAAGGGCGAGGAGCCCTCCTTTTTTCAAGAGAGGAGGGGCCTCTCTGACAATCTTCCTGAGGAAAGTGAGCCCATCTTCCCCTCCATCAAGTGCCTCTCTTGGCTCAAACTTTCGAATCTCAAGTGAGAGTTGATCAAGGAGAGAGGACGGAACATACGGCGGATTGGAGATGAGAAGGTCTGCCTTCAGTTGGAGGGGATGAAAAGGTTCAAAAAGGTCCCCTTTGAGAAATTGAATGTTGCTGGAGACCCCCAGTCTTCGGGCGTTCTCCCGAGCGTTCTGTAATGCTTCTTCTGAGATGTCTGAAGCGAAAATTCTATAATTTGTAATTGGGTATTTGTGATTTGTAGTGAACTGTAAGGCTAAGGCGAGGGAGATTGCACCACAACCGCACCCAATCTCAAAGACAATGAGTTCGGTCGGGGATGACCGACCATTCGGGTCGTTTTGGTGCAAGCCATCCCATACTCCTACAGATTCGATTTGATTGAGAACCGCCTCGCACAGGGTTTCTGTCTCCGGACGGGGAATGAAGACCCCTTTTTGAATCTTTAGGGTGAAACCCATAAACTCCATCTCCCCGAGAATATAATTCGTCGGTTCTCCCCGGAGCCTCCTCTCGATGGACCTTTGAAAACAGTTTCGTTCTTCCTCCAGAATCTCACGGTCAAAATCGAGATAAAGTTCAACCCGTTTCATCTGTAGGATCTGGGCAAGGAGCAGTTCAGCAGTGAGGCGGGGGCTCTCTATTCCTCTCTCTTCAAACTGAACTGCTGTATTCCTCAAGAGAGAACGGATTGTAATTGGTGAATTGTGATCGGTGATCGGTGATTTGTAAATCATTCACTATTCTCCATTCACCATTTACGATTCTTCCCCTCCCAGTGCCTTTCTTAAGGGGTCAATAATGGAGTCCAAATCTCCTCCTAATATTCGATCAAGGTTGTAGAGGGACAGATTGATCCTGTGGTCTGACACTCGTTTCTGAGGGAAGTTATAGGTTCTCACTTTTTCACTTCTCTCGCCGGTTCCCACCTGAGATTTTCTCTCCCTCGCCACTTTCTCCTCCTCTTCTTGCCGGGTCCTGTCTAACAGGCGAGCCCGGAGGACCTTCATTGCCTTCACCTTGTTCTGGTGCTGAGACCGTTCATCCTGACAGGAGACGACAATCCCGGAAGGGATGTGGGTGATCCTCACTGCGGAGTCGGTCACGTTCACATGCTGACCTCCACTCCCAGAAGCCCGAAAGACGTCAACCCTGATCTCCCCTGGTCGAATTTCAATCTCTACCTCTTCCGCTTCAGGAAGGACTGCAACCGTGGCCGTTGAGGTGTGGATCCTGCCACTCGCTTCGGTGACGGGGATTCGCTGGACTCTGTGGACTCCTCTTTCAAACTTGAGCCGTCCAAAGACTCCTTTCCCTGCTACCAAAAAGATCACCTCTTTGAACCCACCTTTTTCTGTGGGATGGTGGTTGAGGGTTTCCAGTCTCCACCCATGGCTCTCCGCATATTTCGAATACATCCTGAAGAGGTCTCTTGCGAAGAGGGCCGCCTCATCTCCTCCAACCCCTGCCCGGATCTCCATGATGATATTCTTCTCGTCCAATGGGTCTTTGGGTTGAAGTAGGGATTGAAGGCGAACCAAACTCTCCTCTCTCTCCTTCTTCAAGGCCTCAACTTCCCTCGTTGCAACTTCCACCAGTTCATCATCCGAAGAAGTTTTCACGATCTCCTCATCGTCCTCGATACTTTTCGTTAATTTTTGGTATCGTTTGTATTCCACCATGACCTCTTGGAGATCCCGATATTCTTTCGAGAGGGGAATGAACCGCTTAGGATCCTTTGCCGTATCGGGTGAACTCAAGAGGTCACTCAATTCTCGACATCGCTCTTCAAGAGATTTTAACTGCTGAAATATGTGCATCATTCCACTCCCTTCATAGTATACGACCTGAAGAAAATCTGTCAAGAGATTAAAGACCTGTTATACCAAGTCTGAAATTTCTCGATTTACCCAATCCGAAATGCCCAATTGTGATGCCACGCTGGAGGCGTGGCGACTACCCAATTCTGAGCCCCCTATTCTCTTCAAAACATATGGAGAAAAAGGAGAAACTTGGTCATTTTAGATTTGGGACAACAAAGATCTTACTGGGGAGGTACCGGAATCTGTGGAATGGATTGGAAGAAAGATGGGAAAGCTAGAATAAGGTTTCCTGCCCGATTCGGGCCTGCCCGCGTATAGAGTCCCCTTATCGAAAATGTACCATCCTTTTCACCCTTGTTTCCCCCTGATGGAGAGCGTTCAAGCGGAAAAAGTAAAGGCCAGAAGCCACAGCCTCACCGCTCTCATTCCTCCCATCCCAGTTGACTCTGTAGACACCAGGCACTTGGACTTGATCAACAAGGATCTTCACCAACTTGCCCGTGAGATCATAGACCTTGAGGGAGACTAACACCTTGGCAGGGAGGTCAAAACGAATGATCGTCTGCCGAAAGAAGGGATTGGGCTGATTTTGGAACAGCCGGAGAGTTGTTGGAAGGAAAGAAGAAGGCTCTTCTTCCATCCCTACCGGAAGGATGGTAAAGGTGGAGTCGCTCTGATCCTCGCCCGTGTTGAGGGCTCCATCAAAAGCGAGGATTCGGATGAGTCCTTGGGTTGTGGAGACACTGGGAACGATCCATAAGAAAGTAGAGTCATTTGCTTCACCCGTTGCAAGGGTGTCCCAGTTGTTTCCCCCATCGGAGGAGAAGAAGAGGGAAAGGGAATCCACATTCCCATTGTCAGAAGCGACCCATTGGATCGGGACGGAGTCGCCAACCCCAAAAGTCTCTCCTCCATTGGGGAAGACGACCGTGACCTGAGGGGGGGTGAGGTCTGTAATGGTGAAGAAGGAATCGCTTGTGTCCTCATCCGTATTGGAACCCAGATCATAGGCGATGATCCGGATGAGGCAGCTGTCCGAAAGGAGATTGGGAACCGTCCAGAGGTAAGTGGAATCGTTGACTTCTCCGATTGAGATTGTATCCCAGGTGTTCCCCCCATCGGTGGAGAGGAAGAGATCAAGAAAGTCTACGACGCAGTTGTCCGTGGCAACCCATAGGAGGGTATCCACGTTGCCTACCTCTAAAGACTCCCCCCCATTGGGGAAGATCAATGTAACTTGAGGCGAAATCATATCCCTGATGGAGAAGAGGCTGTCACTCACATCCTCTCCGGAGTTCAGGCTGGGATCATAGGCTACGACCCGCACAAGTCCACTGTCTGAAGGAGGACAGGGGGCGATCAGAAGGAAGAGGGAGTCGTTTGCCTCACCGGAGGAGAGGAGATTCCAGGTTCCTCCCCCATCCGTGGAGAGATAGAGGGAGAGGGAGTCCACCCCGAAGAGATCGGAGGCGACCCATCGGAGGGTATCCGTTACCCCAGCTTCCCATGTCTCACCCCCATTGGGCGAGATCACAGTGACTGTGGGCGGAGTTTGATCGGAGATCCTGAAGAGATTGTCACTGGTATCCACTCCGGTATTGAGGCTGGGGTCGAAACCTGTGATTCTGACGAGACAGGAGTCAGAAGGAGCAATGGGAACCTCCCACGCATAACTACTGTCATTCACCTCCCCGCTGGAGATGGGATTCCACCCTGCCCCTCCATCCGTTGAATATTCCAGGGTGAGGGAGTCCACCCCGAAGAGGTCAGTAGCGACCCAGGTGATGGTCACCGTATCCCCGATGGCAAGATCCTCCCCTCCATTGGGTAATCCAACCGTCACCTGAGGCGGAGTAAAATCACCAATGGAAAAGACGGCATCGCTCGTATCCTCTCCCACGTTCGACCAGGGGTCTGTCGCCACAACCCGGAGAAGGCAGGAGTCGGAGGGGGTATTGGGGATCGTCCAGAGATAGGTGGAGTCATTGGCTTCATTCAGGGCAATGGTATCCCAGGAGGTCCCATTGTCTGTTGAAACGTAGAGGTCTATATAGTCCACAAAAGTTGAATCCGTGGCAATCCAACGGATTGTATCCACCTCTCCAATGGACCAGGTTTCCCCCCCATTGGCTGCCACCACCGTCACCTCAGGGGGGAAGCTATCCGATGGAACGAAAGCAACATTGTAGGTATAGGACTGATTTGGAAGAGCACCCATAATCCGTGGCTCATTCCCTCCATAAGAGCCGAGGATATTTATTCTTGATACCCCGGCTAAAGAAGTCGTCATAGTTCCCGTATAGGTCATAACAATGGGAACCAGGGCAATATGGTCAAACCCATCCCAATTGACAAAGATGGAACCATCCCCATTTCCATCCAGGGTCATCTCCGAAATCACAGCCCCCCCGCCTGGATCATAAGAGATGACCATCACCGCCCATTCGATCCCGTTTTCCCCATTGAAATCAATATCCAGTCCTCCAGAGAAACCAGTGGTATCGAAGCGGATGAAGTTCACTCCAAGGGAATCAGGTCCCCGGGGTCCTTCAGTTCCAGAGTCAGGATAGGAAGAATGGGTATGGGCAGGATCTACATAGGGGATGGCTCCCCATGCCCCTCCTTCTTCAAAATGGGCCCCATCATCATTGGGACCTGCAAAATAACGCCAGACAGCGTATTCCCTATAGGCAGTATCGATATCACTCGAATAGTCCAAACGAAGGATGGAATCAATGTCCGCCATCGTAAAATTTCCCAGGTGGAGTCCTTGGAGGGCCCAGATATCGCGAATGATAACGGGGGTTCCATTGTTTTGATGGAGGTACATGGGCCAGGTGCAACCTCCGTAAGCATAGAAGTTACTATCTGGTGGTGTTGTGTCAGAAGACGTAAAAAAGGTAACACGGACTTCCGGAAAGGTAATCGGATTGACAATGGTATTGGAAAGGAATCCATAATAGCTGTTGACTGCGTCATAGACCTGGTCTTCCATCCATACGGCTGAATTTTCATACCAACTGGTATTTTCATTAAAACTGTAGCCGAACTGGCAGGAATGGTTAAACTCATGGGCAATGGTGGTTTGTAATTGTGAATTTGTCATATCGTTATCCAAAACCATATATGAAGTTGCATCCTCCTCGGGGGTAGGAGGAACTGTATGTTCTGCTTGTACATAGCCTAAAAGTCCTGGACCCAGGTCTATCACATAGATATCATATCGAAAGTCCCCTCCAATACTTTCTGGCTGTGAGTGGTTGAAAGTATCAGAAGGAGGGGAGTTCCATCCCAGGGTATCCACCTCTTGCTCCCAGCAGAATTCAGCAAAAGTGGCAATGCTGTCTACATAAACACTGTCTGTTGAATCAGCTCCCGAATTTGTCCAGTGAATCCTAAAATGGCTTGTATCGAGGATATTTTCCGGGCCACTCAGAGTATCTCTCACATGGAGAATCCCGGGTGCTGATTCTCGCCAAGCCTTCAAAAGGATTGAGGTTCCACAGTAAGGTAGAGGAGCCTCCGATCGGAATCTCTCAGGAAGGTTTTGTGGTTCCCGGATTGTATAAACTTTATATTGAAGGGCGGTCTCGTAGTCAATCTCCCTTTCCTGATAAGCCCTCTCGATCTTCTCAAGGGAATTCAAAGGACCTGTCTGCCGATCAGGCAGGCGATCTTCCCCTTCTATCACTCCAGCAGACACGACGAGAATAAGTGCCAAATAAACCAGCGCCCCTTTATTCATCCATTCCTCCTTAATTATTATCGTTAGATCTTCTCTAAGTTATCATGATGTCAAGAAATGTCAAGATGGAATTTCTGGGTGACACATTATTTTTTTTGGTATTGTCCCCTCCCTCTTTGTGTAGGGTCTTGGTTCACTCTTGCATTGATTAAAGTCCTTCCAATTTTGTCAAATTCTGCTCGATAAGGAGGAATTCATCTTGACTTGCTCCTGGGAGTGTAGTATTTTAACAGATGACTCGAGGAAATGTCATGAGAAGAGAATCCAGAACTTTTAAATTCCTTTTGATTGGAGCCACCTTCTTCTGGCTCCTCATGATGGGGCTCCTGATCCAGCGGAGTACGGGATTCGGATTTCGGACTTCAGGTTCAGATACTCCGCATTCCGCACTCCGCACTCCGCAATTGGAGGAAGGGTTGAAGGGGGTGGAATGGATGGGCATCTATCTCAAAGGAAATAAAATCGGCTATGTCATGAGCCTTACGGATACGACGGAGGAGGGAGACCTCCATCTCATTGAACGGACTTCCATAAAGATCTCTGTTATGGGGACAACACAGAACGTGAGAACCTATCTCAGTGCCATTACCGATACCCTATATACTGCAAAATCCTTTTCCTTTGAGCTCTCCACTCGTGGCCATTCTCTTAAGGCAGATGGAAGGATCGAAGGAGATGAACTCCTTGTCACGATTCAGACCGGCGGAGTGAGCAAAGAGGAAAGATTTACCCTTGAGGAGACTTACCTTCCCCTCTCCATTGAGGCACTGGTCGCAAAGAGAGGTCTTCAGGAAGGAGACCGCTTCACCTTCCCCCTCTTCGATCCCACCACTCTTGCACCGGGAGAGATGTCCGTACTCGTGGGAGAACTTGAAGAAGTGAATCTCAGGGCAACTCCTGAATCACCCCATTGGTCAACCGGGAGAAAGCTCACCCTCACTTTTTTAGGGGTGGAGAGTTGGGTCTGGGTGGACGAAAAGGGAAGGGTTCTCAGGGAAGAAGGTCCTATGGGAATGGTGATGGTCAGGGAGACAGAGGAGGAGGCCCATCGATTTTCCTCCGGGGAACCGGTCGAGATTCTCACCCTCTTCTCCATTCCGTCCAATCTCTCCATTGAAAACCCCCGAAAGGTAAAATTCCTCAAGGTGAAGTTAGAAGGAGATGGTCTTGTGGGTCTTCCCATCGAGGATGAACGACAGAGGGTCAAGACCCTTTCCGATGGTCTGCTTCTTGAGATTGCCCAGGGTTCATTCACGAATCACGAATCACGAATCACGAATCCCGCCGATAGTGATCTCACCCCAACTTCTCTCATTCAGAGCGAAGATCAGGCAATTCAAAAGTTGGCGAAAGAGATCATAGGACCCGCTTCGGGCGATCCGTGGAAACAGGTTGAGCAGATCAATAACTGGGTGTATGAGAACTTGGCGAAGGTCCCCACCATCTCCATCCCTTCTGCCCTCGATGTCCTCAAGACAAAGGAGGGTGACTGTAATGAGCATTCTATCCTCTTCACTGCCCTTGCCCGAGCGGTGGGAATTCCAACAAAGATTGCGGTTGGAGTGGTCTATTTGGACGGATTCTTCTATTATCATTCCTGGAACCGGGTGTACGTAAATGGACCCGAATCGGGTGGGTGGATAGATACAGATCCAACTTTTGGACAGCATCGAGCCGATGCCACCCATATCAAGTTGACAGAAGGAGGTCTTGAGCGCCAGGCCGAATTAGCCAATCTCATTGGCAGACTTAAAATTGAAGTGTTAGAATACCGTTGAAATAACAAGTAGCAGTCTGCAGTTGCAGTAGCAGGTGACTGCCAACTGCCACTGCCAACTGTAACTGAAGTAATGTTAACCCTTCAGAACCTGACCAAAACCTATGGGGAGACTGTCGCAGTCTCCCATTTGAATCTCAAGATCGAACCCGGCGAGCTCTTTGGTTTTATAGGACCCAACGGGGCAGGAAAGACAACGACCATCAAACTGATTGTTGGACTCCTTCAACCCACAGCTGGGTCTGTTCTCATTGACGGAGTGGATGTTCAAAGGGATCCGGAAGGGGTGAAGGCGAAGATTGGTTATATCCCGGATTCCCCATTTCTTTATGAGACCCTCACCGGCAGGGAGTTCCTCTATTTCGTGGGGTCACTCTTCCGAGTGAATGAGAAGAGAATGAATCAGAGGACGGAAGAGCTCATTGATCTTTTCGAGATGAAAGATTGGATTGATCTCCGAATCGGAGAATATTCCCACGGGATGCGGCAAAAGACAACCTTTTCCTCCGCCCTTCTCCATGATCCCCTGATTCTTTTGGTGGATGAGCCCATGGTCGGGCTAGATCCCAAGAGTGCAAGGATCGTAAAAGAGGTCTTTCAGGAGATGACCCGAAAGGGGAAAACGGTCTTCCTCTCTACCCACACTCTCTCCCTCGCTGAGGAGATCTGTAGCCTCGTTGGGATGATTAACCGTGGAAAGCTCATCACCCTTGGTTCCGTTGATGCGTTGAAAGCACGGGCAGGTTCGAATCATGGAACCCTTGAGGAAGCCTATTTTAAATTGACCACTTAACAAACAGTGGCAGTGGTCGCCGACGCTCCATAGCTTTGGTCGCCGACGTGCCAAAGCCACTTTGGCGACGGCACGCGACGGAGCGCAGATTGCAGTAGCAGTGGCAGTCACGGCAGTTGTAGGACATCCCGCCAATGGCGGGACTGTCTGTCGGTTTCAATTTAACCATTTACCAATCACCGGTTTTCCAATGAAGATACAAATTTATTATTTCGATGGATGCACCTCTTATGAGATGGCCCTCCAGCAGTTGAAGCAGGTGATGAAGGAAGAAGGAATCGAGGAGGAAGTGGAACTGATCCAAGTATCTACAGATGAAGAGGTGAAACAATACCGCTTCTTAGGATCGCCCACTCTCCATATCAATGGAAAGGATATGGACAAAGAGGCTTTTCTGCGGAGGGATTATCAAATGAAATGCCGCCTCTACTGGACCGAGATAGGTCATCGTGCTATACCTTCCGAAGAGATGATGCGAGAGGCCCTTCGAGGGGCAAAGAAGTAAAGAAAAAGGGGACAGGCTACTTTATTAAGGGACTTAAGAGATGCCGAGAATTGCACGAGGATTGGTTGATGGTTTTATTTATCATGTAATCAACAGGGGTAATGGTAGACAGCGAGTCTTTCATAAATATCAGGATTATGAAGCATTTGTAAATTTAATGACAGAAGCAATTTCTATGTATGAAGTGAAGATTCTTGCCTATTGTTTAATGCCGAATCATTTTCACCTCCTTTTGATGCCGAAAAAGGCTGATGCGTTGAGTCAATGGATGCAATGGATCATGACAAGCCATGTCCGAAGATATCATCGACATTATAACACCAGTGGACATGTATGGCAGGGAAGATTTAAGAGTTTCATTGTCCAGAAAGATGATCATTTATTCACTGTAATTCGGTATATTGAAGGGAATCCAGTGAGGGCTGGATTGGTGAAGTCAGCGAAGGACTGGAAATGGTCTTCCCATTTAGAAACATCTGGTCTAAAGGCTCGTGATCTGGTAAGTGAAATCCCGATCGCTCTTCCTGAAGATTGGACTGGATATGTGGATACTCCTCTCGACGTAAGTGAGTTGGAAAGAATTCGTCAAAGCGTAAATAGGCAATCCCCCTTTGGGAATTTCCAATGGGTTATAAAAATATCCAAGGAATTGGGATTAGAATCAACAATAAATCCGAGGGGTAGGCCAAGAAAAGGGTTATAAAAGTAGCCTGTCCCCTTTTCCAGAATCGGGAGGGTGGGCAAGGCAGTTGAGCAATGGAAATCTTCAGAATCGCTGATTTTCACAGATTTTCCTTGACAAAGGGAACAAAAGGTTTTATTTTTCTCGTATCAGAAAATGGCTGTTTTGGGTGATTATGCAAAGTAGTTCGGCAGTAAACCGTTAGATGACACGCGGCCGAACACCGAAGTAACATTTAAATCTGAGGGGAGGTGAAATAGTGAAGAAGATTCAGATTCTGGCAATTGCATCTGTGATATTGTTTCTTTCAGGGACAACCTGGGCAGCCCACCGCGGCGTGACCGAGATCAATGAAGGGACGATCCGGCAAGTCTACATCAAACAGCCGTTCGTTGACGCACAAGGATATGTCGTCGCTGACTGGGACAAAGGTCGGGTGAGGGTTGAGGTGCAGAAGTTCCCTCGTTCAGAGACTGGCTATGAAGTGTTCCTCTTCGAGATCGATGCAAAGAAGTTCATGAAAATGATGTTCGTGGACGGTCAAAAGGATAAGGGAGTCATTCCCAATCCGCCGCCATTTTCAAAAGTGGCCGAGATGATTAAGCAATGGAAAAGCCTGGGCGACCTCAAAGTAGACCATATCGGAAATGGGGCACTTGTGTACAGAAAAGGCGACAACCTCTATGAAAGTGGCTTAAACATGATTATGATATTCGAGAAGGTCACAGCCGGTCAGCACAAGGAACCTGAGGACATCAGCAAACTCATGGTTGAGTGTAATGGTCCCCTAACCGGCACAAAGGGGTCGGAAGGGATGGAAAAGGCCCTGACAGTCTTACCGAAGAAGTAGACTCAGTGGAGAATCTGTGTAAGGATGATCGAGTGCCACCACGGCGTCTCCGACAGCGTTGGCCGCGTGTCGTCTCGTTTTAGGAAATTGAAAAAACCACTGTTTTTGGATAGTAACCCTATGTTAGAACTGGGATGTGAAAGAAAAGATGAAGAAAGCTGAGAGATGCTACATTCATAACATATTGAAAAATGATTCACTTATACTACTTAACAAGATTTTTTAAAAAAATTCTTGACAACGGGAATACAATACGCTATTTTTTTATCATAGAGATAGATCCCCTCCCCTGGGATGGGATAAAGGAGGTTATAAGATGGAGAAGTTTGATCTGGTGATCTTAGGAGGTGGGGCAGCAGCATTCGCTGCAGCTACGAAAGCGAACGACCTCAAAGCCAAAACTGCCATAGTCAACAGCGGACTTCCGATCGGTGGAACCTGTGTAAATGTTGGTTGCGTACCTTCAAAAACGTTGATACGCGCTGCAGAAGCTCTTCATCGGTCCTCTCATCACAACTTTCTGGGTATCGATACCTCTGGTACGCTGACAGACTTCAGATCCGTTATCGATCAGAAGAGATTTGTCGTTGCGGAGATGCTGGAATCAAAGTATAAAAATGTCATCTTCAACAAGCAGGGAGTAACGGTAATAGAAGGCCATGCGAAGCTTATTTCCCCAACCAAAGTTGAGGTGAACGATGAACGTTTATCTGCTGATTGTATTCTTATCGCCACCGGTGCTGCTCCGTTCGTTCCGGATATACCCGGGCTACATGAAAACGGATATCTCACGAATGAAACTGCTTTCGAACTCGAAGAACTGCCTGATTCACTCATTGTTTTGGGTGGACGGTATATTTCTCTTGAATGTGCGCAAATGTTCTCACGTTTCGGGAGCAAAGTCACAATTCTGCAGCGTTCGGAACGTATATTGCCATCCGAAACAGCCGATATTACCGATGCATTAACTGAGTACTTAACACAAGAAGGAATTGACATAGTCACCGGGGTGCATTTAGAACGCGTTCAGAAAGAAAACGGTGGATATACGGTCTATTCTACAGTGAATGGAAACCAGACAAGTTT
>JADFOU010000031.1:4396-12406 GCA_022562655.1 candidate division TA06 bacterium | reverse complement strand
TTGGGGAACTCCACTTAGAGGTGAATGTGGGACGCCTCAAGAGAAAATTTGGGGTGGAGGTGGATCTGGTGCGGCCCCGGATTCCTTATCGAGAGACCATTCAAGGGAAGGCAGAAGTACAAGCGAAATTTAAAAAGCAGACAGGGGGACGGGGGCAATTCGGAGATGTCTGGCTTCGGTTGGAACCCCTTCCGAGTGGGGGGGGATTTGAATTTATTAATAAAGTTGTGGGGGGATCGATTCCTACAAAATTCATTCCCTCTGTAGAGAAGGGAGTGCGGGAGGCGATGGTGTCTGGCGTTTTAGCCAGGTATCCGGTGGTCAATTTTAAAGCCATCCTCTATGACGGCTCTTTCCACACGGTCGACTCTTCCGATATCGCCTTTAAAGTCGCCGGGAGCATGGCATTCAAAAAAGCCCAGGAAGAGGCGAAACCTCTCCTCCTTGAACCCATTCTCACCGTGGAGGTTCTTGTTCCAGATGAGTATATGGGAGATATTATTGGTGATCTCAACTCCCGACGGGGGAAGATCTTAGGGATGGAACCGGGAGGGAGGCATCGGAAGGTTAAGGCACTGGTCCCTGAGGCGGAGATGTATAAATACTCCTCTCAGTTGCGATCCATGACCCAGGGGCGAGGGAACTTCACTCAAATCTTCTCCCACTATGAGGAGGTTCCCAGAGAGGTATCAGACCGCATCGTTGATGAGGCGAAGAAAGAGAAGGAAGGTTAAAAATTTCAGTGGCAGTGAACGACAGTAGCAGTAGCCATGCGTTCCGCTTGGCAGGCAGGTGGTCACCTACGCTCCAAAGCTTCGGCGACGAAGCGCAGTAGCAGGGAACTTCAAAAGATAGTGGCAGTAAAAAGACCAGTGGCAGTGAACTACAGTAGCAGTGGCAGGTGGCAGTAGCAGGGAACTCAAAAGATAGTGGCAGTAAAAAGACCAGTGGCAGTGAACTACAGTAGCAGTAGCAGGTGGCAGTAGCAGGGAACTTCAAAAGATAGTGGCAGTAAAAAGACCAGTGGCAGTCTACTGCTACTGCTACCTGCAACTGCATTTGCAACTGTTACTTGAAGTTTGAACTTTTTGTCGAATTTTAATCTTCATCGGTCAGAGTTGAATCCAACTTGTGGAAAAAGATGTAGAAGGAGTAGAATGGCATTCCTATCCGGTTCGTGAGAATCGGAAAAAAGCCCTTCTGGCAGTTTTCTTCCTCCTCTTTTTTTGGAGCTCCATCTATTTCACATTGGGACTTTTCTGGTTACTCATCTCCCTTCTGTTATTGGGAGGGTCCGTCCTTCCCTTCTTCACGGTTACACGCTACAAATTGGATGGAGAGGGGGTAACGGTCAAAAAGCCCTTCTATACAATCAGAAGAGGTTGGGGAAAATTTCGATCTTATTATCCAGATGGTAACGGTATTCTCCTTTCCCCTTTTTCCGAACCCTCTCGCCTCGAGAACTTTCGAGGTCTTTATATCCGCTATCCAATACAGGAGGATCAGAAGGAGAAGATCCTAAAATTTCTAGTGAAAATGGTCGATTCGTAAAAAAGTTAAAAGGTAAAACCCTGACCTGTCGTCAGGACAGGTTTAACAAATTTCTCCCAAAGGGAGATCTTCGATTTCAGTAACTATTGAACGGACTTTCCTGGAGAAAAGAAGTTGACAAAAGGATGAAAGAGTTGTAATATAAACAAAATAAATGCTTAAATTTTACCAATTACCGATTACTATTTAACCTTTGATAAAATGGGTTTACCCCAAGAGAGAAAGACTGAACTGATTGGAGAGTTTAGACTGCACGAAAAGGATTCTGGCTCACCGGAGGTTCAGATTGCTCTCCTTACGGCACGAATCGGGCATGTAACCGGACATCTCAAGGTCCATAAGAAAGACTTTCATTCCAGGTTTGGCCTTTTGAAGATGGTCGGTAAAAGGCGGAGGCTTCTGGATTATCTTATACGTCAGGATCATGACCGATACCAGAAGATCATAGAAAAACTGGGTCTTAGAAGATAGGGAAAAATAAAGATTGGTTAGAAGGTTAAATAGTAATTTATAAAATTGAATCAATTGGCCAATTCACCAATCACCCATTACAATTTAACCAAATTTCAATGATAAAGAGTGTGGAATTAGAGGTTGGGGGAAGAAACCTATCCCTCGAGATAGGGCGTTTTGCAAAACAGGCAGATGGAGCAGTTCTTGTAAAATATGGGGAAACCGTCGTCTTGGCAACTGCTTGTGTTGATGATGGGAAAAAGGAAGACCGGGGTTTTCTTCCCTTTATCGTCGATTATCGGGAAAGAACCTCTGCCGCAGGGCGGATTCCAGGGGGCTGGTTCAAGCGGGAGGGGAGACCTCGGGACAAGGAGATTCTCTCTGCCCGCCTCATTGACCGTCCTATCCGCCCCCTTTTCCCCGAAGGTTTTAGAAGTGAGACGCAAATTGTTGTAACGGTTCTCTCCTCTGATAAGGAGAATGACTCGGATCTTTTAGGGTTGATCGGCGGAAGCATTTCCCTCGTCCTCTCCAAAGTCCCCGTCACGAATCCTATAGGTGCTGTAAGAATTGGACTCATTAATGATGAGTTCGTTGTCAATCCCACGTTTTCTCAACTGGAGGAATCCAGTCTCAATCTTGTGGTGGCAGGGACAAAAGAGAAGGTGACTACCCTGGAAGGGAAGGCACTGGAGGTTCAAGAAAAGGTCATTTATGATGCCATTGAACTGGGTCATGAGGTTGTCCGTTCCATCGTGGAGCTCCAGGAACGTCTGATGGAAGAGGGAAGTAAGGAAAAGATGAAGTTTGAAAAAACACCTCTGCCGAAAGGTCTGGAGGATTCTGTCAAATCCCACTCACTCAATCGGATTATTGAAGTCAACCGTATCAGAGGAAAAGTGGAAAGACAGGAGTCAATGGAAAATGTCTTTCAGTCAACCTGGGAGGCTTTGAAAGAAAACTATCCTGATGAAGACCCGGATCGTTTACAAAGTCTGATGAATAAAGTTCTTCAGGGACTCCTGGGACGGGAGATTCGCAAATCCATCGTGGAAGAGGGAATCCGTCCCGATGGTCGAAACCTACATCAAATCCGCCCCATCACCTGTGAACTGGGAGTTCTTCCAAGGGCTCATGGATCTTCCCTCTTCACTCGGGGTGAAACCCAGTCTCTCTGTTCTGTTACCCTTGGAACGACCACAGATGAACAGAAAATGGAAGAACTGGAAGGAGAATCTAAGAAGACCTTTATGCTCCATTATAACTTCCCCCCCTACAGTGTGGGGGAGGTTCGTTTTCTACGTGGACCCGGAAGAAGGGAGATCGGGCATGGAGCCCTTGCGGAGAAGGCTTTGGAACCTGTAATCCCTTCTGAAGATGACTTTCCTTATACGGTACGTGTAGTTTCCGATATTCTGGAATCGAATGGATCCTCATCCATGGCAACCGTCTGTGGGGGTTCCCTCTCCCTGATGGATGCCGGGGTCCCCATTAAGACAGCAGTTGCAGGGCTCTCCATTGGGCTGATTCAAGAAGGGGAGAAGGGTCTCCTCCTTTCGGATATCGCAGGGGCTGAAGACCACGATGGGGATATGGACTTTAAAGTGGCGGGAACGAAGGAGGGTCTCACCGTTGTTCAATTGGATACCAAGATTGAAGGGGTTGATCTACCGCTTCTGAAAGAAGCCATGGAGCTGGCTCGAGAAGGGAGGGAACATATTTTAGGGATAATGAATCAGGCGATTGAAAATCCTCGTTCGAACATCTCCATGTATGCCCCGCGGGTCATTGCCATCGATATTCCAAAAGAAAAGATTGGGGCGATCATTGGTCCAGGGGGAAAGATGATCCGTTACATCATCGAACAGACGGGCGCTGAGATTGAGGTGGAAGATGATGGAAGGGTGACCATCGTCTCGACAGACCAAGAGGGGGGGGAGAAGGCTCTCAAGATTATCCAGTCGATCCTTGAAGAGGCAGAGGTGGGTAAGGTCTATACCGGTGTTGTCAAAAAGATTACCAATTTCGGTGCTTTTGTCGAAATCCTACCGGGTAAAGAGGGGCTGGTTCATATCTCTAATCTTGCTCCCCATCGAGTAGCACGGGTGGAAGATGTTGTGAAGGAAGGAGAGAAGATTGAAGTGAAGTGCATCGGAGTTGATTCGGATGGAAAGATTGACCTCTCCCGAAAGGCCTTGCTTGGTGGGGAGGAGAGCGAAAGGGGGAGGAGACCCCCTTCGAAGCCGAATCGGCCGAACCGGTTTGGTCCCAGATCTTCCTCGGGCGGACGACGGAGATGAATGAGTAATGAAAAATAGCTTTTGTGGGCCTATCTGTTCCTGAAGATTATGCGGGGATGTTTTAAGACTGGGTTGATGAATGCTCTTGAGAATTGATTGTTGTTCAAAATTTTTTGAAATCACAAAAGAGAAGCCAGAGGATGAATAAAGGGCTTCTTATTTTGATTTTGCTACCCAGTCTCCTCTTCCAACGGAAAAGATAAGTTTCAACTATCTTTTATTGGGCAATCTACTCTTTGTTAGGCCCATTCACGTTCCAAATCAAAGTAGGAGGTACTCTATGAAAAGCTTTGCACCAAGTCTTTTCTCACTTGCCTTTTCGGTGATGATTCTGACGGGCTGTGCAAGCACAGGACAGTTTAACTCCGTCAATCTGACGAATGTCGATCTGTCCGATAACAACTTCCAAATTATCGCCATGAATGTGTCAGGGGAGGCTTCGGCAGGTTATCTCCTCGGATTTAGTGCGGCTATGGGTTCGGAGATGCAAACCTTCGCGTTTTTTCGAATCAAAGGAGATGGCCTACTTTACAAAGAAGCGTTGGAGGACTTGTGGGGCAATTTCGAGCGGCAGTACGGGAATGTCGAAGGAAGGAGTCTTGCACTTGTGAACGTTCGCTACGACTCTGACGCACTCAACGTGCTGGGCTTGTACACGAGGCCGAAGATTTCGCTTCGGGCAGACGTAGTTGAGTTTGTAGAGTAGACAGCGGTTGCTGTAGGAATGTGCCAAACCCCACTGGGTTGGCGTTCACTACGCTCACATAAATTCTATGACGCTCCGCAAACACGCAGAACTTAACCAATGAAACAGAATAGAGAGTTTCGGAAGAGAGAGGTTCTTCCAGGGGGGATCCGGCTTCTTTCGGAGAGGATCCCCCATGTCCGTTCCATCGCCCTCGGGGTCTGGTATACGACAGGATCCCGGGATGAAGCCCGGGGGGAATATGGAATCTCCCACCTCATTGAACATATGGTCTTCAAAGGGACAACAAACCGGTCGACGGAGGAGATCGCTTCCTCCTTGGAATCCCTCGGAGGTCATCTGGATGCATTCACCACAAAGGAGTCCACCTGTTACACTGCCAGGGTTCTGGATGAGCATCTCCCTGCTGCAGTGGATGTCCTGGGGGATATTCTACAAAACTCCCTCTTCCTGTCGGAGGAACTGGAGAAGGAGAAGAAGGTGATCTTAGAGGAGATGAAATCTTCCGAGGACTCACCGGACGAAGTCTCCTTTGAAGTATTGACAAAGGCAGTCTTCAATGGACACCCTCTATCAATCCCCATTTTGGGAACCCGAAAGAGCCTCAGAAACGTCAAGCGGAAAAAGATCCAAGCCCGGATTAAAAAGAGTTATATCCCCTCTCGCATGGTTGTCGCCGCAGCAGGGAATGTTCATCATCAGGAACTTTCAGAACTGATTCAAAAGACCTTCCACCTGAGGCATATTCCAAGTTCCAAATTCCATGCTGAACTTGATTCAGCACCCAATAAATCCCATCCTGAATCAAGTTCAGGACCAATTCCCAACTCTCCTCGATTGCGATCCCGTAAGAGAAGGGATATTTCTCAGGTCCATGTCTCTCTTGGGACCGCAACCATCCCTTACGGCCATCCAGACCGGTATGCCCTTACTTTATTGAACACCATCTTTGGGGGCTCTATGTCGAGCCGACTCTTTCAGAAGGTTCGGGAGGAACGAGGTCTTGTCTATGCCATCCACTCCTTTCCCGTTCTCTATACCGATGTGGGGCTCTGGGGTATCTATTTTGCTGCGGATCCAAAGAAATATAAAGAGGCGGCACAAATTGTCTTCTCTGAGTTTGAACAACTCAGACGAGAAGGACTTCGGAAAGATGAACTTTCAAATGCAAAGGCTCAAGTGAAGGGGAACCTCACCCTCTCCCTTGAATCTACGTCCCAGCGGATGTATCGCCTGGCTCGATCGGAGATCTATATGGGGAAATTCTCCTCCACGGATGAGACCCTCCGGAAGATTGATCGGGTTCGTCCTGAGGAGGTGATGCGGCTCGCCGAGACCCTCCTCGATCCCTCCCAAATCTCCATCTCCATCGTGGGTCCGGTTTCGAAACCCAGATGGGGAGAGTTTTTTTAATTCCAATATGCCCCACCTTTCCCAGCGCGGTCAACGGATGCCCGCCTCCCCGATCCGTAAACTTCATCCCTATTCGGAGGAAGCAAAGAAGCGAGGAATTCAGGTCTTCCACCTCAATATCGGTCAACCCGATATCCCCACACCCAAAGCCATCTACGACGCAATTCGGAACTATTCCGATCCGGTCTTGAGTTACGGACCCTCTCAGGGCCTTGAGGGATTGAGAAGGAGTCTTGTTGACTATTATCAGAGATGTGGGTACCCCATTACGATAGAAAATCTCTTTGTCACCACGGGTGGAAGCGAGGCGATTGTCTTCACCTTGATGGCCCTCTGTGATGAAGGAGAAGAGATCCTCATTCCAGATCCCTTCTATACCAACTATGCCGGTTTCTCAGAAATGGCGGGTGTCCACCCGATCCCCATTCCGACCCCTTTAGAAGAAGGTTTTCATCTTCCTCCAGATCAGGAGATTGAATCTCTCATCACACCCAGGACCCGTGCCATCCTTTACTGTTCTCCAAACAATCCGACAGGGACAATTTTCACAAAGGAAGAGGTGGAGAGGCTCGCACGGATTGCCCAGGAGAAAAATCTCTTTCTCTTAGCCGATGAGGTCTATCGGGAGTTCGTCTTTGACGGGAGGGTTCACACCTCTCTTCTCCAGATTGAGGGGATGGAGGATCGGGCGGTCGTCTTAGACAGTTTTTCCAAACGGTTTAGTGTCTGTGGGGCGAGGATTGGCTGTGTAGTGAGCCGAAATTCGGATCTCCTGGATGCTCTCCTCCGCTTCGGCCAAGCCCGCCTCTGCCCCCCTACATTAGGGCAGATCGGGGTAATGGCTGGGATCCGGGATATGGATCAATTCATGGGGGGGATGATCTGTGAATTTGAAAGGAGGAGGGATATTGTCTATGAGACCCTCTTGGAAATTCGGGATTCGGGATTCGGGATTCGGGATTCGAAGATTCACAAACCGGAGGGGGCCTTCTATGTCATGGCACAACTCCCTATAGAGGATGCCGAGACCTTTTCCCAGTGGCTGCTCACGGATTTCCATCTCAATGGGAAGACCACGATGGTTGCCCCCGGACCAGGGTTTTATCTCTCACCCGAGGGTGGGAAGCGGGAAGTTCGGATCGCCTATGTCTTAAAGGAGAAAGACCTCCGGGAGGCGATGGAAGTGCTCAAGAGAGGGGTGGAGGAATTTAATAGAAAGTAGCAGGACTCCCAAAATTTATACAAAGGATTCAAAAATGAACAGAAAAGATGGGTGGAAGTTTTTTGCTCTGGCTCTCGTCGCTGGCCTGATGGGTGGAGTGCTCTCGAACCGATACTTACCTCATCCTGCTCAGGTTCAGCAGGTTAAGGTTGTCGAAGCAGGGGAAATAAACATTGTGGATAAAAAAGGTGAAACCCGCGCCTTTCTGCGCTTGACATCTTATGGAGACCCGAAGCTGGTTCTTGCCGACAAGAACGGTATGGCCCGCGTCATAATGGGGATATGGTCAGATGGTGAGCCAAAACTGGCGCTTGCTGATGAGGATGGTATGCCCCGCGTTATTCTGAGCTTGTCGCCCGATGGAG
>JADFOU010000031.1:416-4386 GCA_022562655.1 candidate division TA06 bacterium | reverse complement strand
TTAACGATAAGGATGGGAAGGTCCTATGGGAGGCGCCAAATTGAGCAATAACAAAAAAATTGAAAAGAGGATCTCGAAACTCCGATTCAATAACTCAAGGGAGTGAAAAAAGTACTCTGACCCCTATTTCTGTTCTTTGAGAAATTGAATTCTGAAAGGAAAATTGAACTCTGACCCCAATTTTTTAGTCGTTCGTTCTTTTGCTTTTTATCCTTTGTCCAATGATGAGTTCCTTGATACCCCTTGGGTCGGGTAGACCGTGGGCAACATCTTCATAGCCCGAGGTTCCTGCCGTAGCGATCATTACATCCCCTATTTTAAAAATCCTTTGGAGGAGGCTCTGCTTCGTATCAATTGTGCGGATGTCAGTGATGAAGATATCTTTAACATTTTTCGATAGAACCCCTTTTTCCAAGACAACTCGATCACCATACACCCGAAGAACAAGCGCCGCTCGCTTCCAGAAAGCGACGATCAGGGGTATGATAAGCCAGAAGAACACCAAGTGCCAGAAGAAGTTCCACCAGGAGGGCCGAGCCTCTAACAGAAGCTTTTCGTCTTTCATTCTTTTACGTCCTTCCTAATGTATGCCTGCATGAATTCCTCCCTTTTTCACTCCCCTTAACATCCCTTCTTCCTCCCTCAATGCCTTAATCTCCTGAATTAGATTCAGTATTTCTTGGTATTTTATCTTTTTCTCCATAAGCAGTCTAACCTCTCAGGCTGATTTTGTCAATCTTTATGCTCTATGAAAAGCGTAAGGGAAAAGTACCCTGACCCCCATTTTTCAGTCTCTTTGATTTACATAGAAAAGGCATTTCGAGGAAAGTGTGTTACTTCCACTCAATAGAGTATTGACAAGTCAAAGGGTTATCGCTATTCTCTTTTAGGATTCTTCTCGGTAGCCCGACCTCTTAAGTCTAAATCTTCGAAATATTTGGTAGTCTAACCATAGATAGTATTTTAAGAATAGTGAATAGTGAACTGTGAATTGTGAATTCATCATTCAGTATTAATCATTCACCATTTACTATTGAAAATGACTGATCGCCTCGATACTCCAATTCAATATCTCAAGGGAGTGGGCCCCCATAGGGCGAATCTTCTCGCTCGACTGGGGGTGGAGACGGTGGAAGACCTCCTCACACTTCTCCCCAAAAGGTATTTGAATCGCTCCCATATTCAGGAGATCTCAAAACTTCAGATTGGAGAGAAGGCTACGGTACTCGGAAGGATTGAGGATTTCGGGATCTCCCAGACGAGAACGGGACAAGATATGCTTGTCATGATGCTCAAGGATGAGTCTGGATTCATCTATTGCAGATGGTTTAATCAGCCCCACATGTTAAAGAAATTGTTCAATAGGGGAGCGTGGATGATCGCCAGTGGTGAGGTGACCTATTATGAGGGCAAGCAGTTCCTCCATCCTGAATTTGAAATTCTCAGCGAAGAGAAGGAACTTCTCCATACGGGTCGGATCGTTCCTATCTATCCTCTTACGGAAGGGCTTTCCCATAGGCAACTTCGCACCTTTGTCAAAGGGGGGCTTGATCGCTACAAAGATTCCATCAAGGAAAACCTACCCGAATACCTATTGAAAAGAAGGGATCTCCTCCCCCGACATGAAGCAATTCTGAACCTCCATTTTCCTGAAACCCTTGAGCATCCTGAGACCGCGCCAACTCCGCAGTTGTTGTCTCCCCAAGCATAACAAGCGCTAACTCCATAGGGGACATATGGTTTCTAAGGTTGTGGTGTTTAGAAAGTCTTTTCAGAGATTTGTGTTCTTTTGTTCTCATGTTAAATGTTTCTTTGGCGATGGCATCAGTCAAAAGAGCGTACTCCAAGCCTTCTTCAATGCCCCTGTTTTTCCACTCATTAGTGACGTCTTTACGGCTAGCAATTGTTTGAATTCTGGTGTTAACCCACTCGTCTGAGTATCCTTTAGCTTTGTAGGTGTATAGGGCCCTTTTGATCGCTATTTCAGGATCTTGAGTTTCCAGTATCCTCTCGTAGCCAACCTTCGCTAGCCACCTTCTGAACGGCTCAGCTTTGGGGGACGGAATTGATTGGATTAGACGGAACAGCGTTTCAGTATCAACGCAATCGGTCCTGTATATTTTGCCGTCTTTGATTGACTGTAATTTCAGTCGTACGATTTTATCGTGCAACTCAGCAAACCCCTCACTTTTGAGTTTCCTTTTGAGGTCGGTCCAATATGTTCTCGCCCTATCAGTCTCTGCGATCGCCTTGATCACGTCTATGATAGAAAACCACCACGCATTTTCATGAAATATGGAACGTATATCGTTTCTCTTGAATGGAACTAGTCTTTGCTCCCCCTCACGTAACGTCTTAAGCAAATCATCCGGTTGATTCGCCTCATTCTGCATGTCTTCTTGGGTCAACTGAACGAACGAGCTAATAGCTTCTTCGGTTGTGCGACCCATTACAGACTCAGCATCTGTGGGTTCAATGGTTCCTCTTTTTGATCTCTTCATATTCAGTTTTCCTGTGCGCTTAGGAGTAAAACTGGTAGGGCACATAGTAGAGACTGTACACCACAAAACCAATCAAGGCAGCGACTACGGTAATCGCGAGTAGGGTCAAGACAATTTTAAACACCTGTTTAACTCCCTCTCGCGGGTTCAGGAAACCAAATCTGGAATAGCGTAAATTACCAACACATTCTTTTTGCAGTGATCACATGACCCCATTTCCCAAATGAAATCCGAGGTTAACCCGAAAGCAAGACAAACTTGATTGACTTGCGGTTGTCCCGGTGTTTTTAAGCGGATGTTAATGCACCCGGTACAGTATTTCTTAGAGTGGTTGGACTTGAGGAATTTATATATTACTTCTGGAACACTCATCCTGCACCTGGTCTTCCTACAACAATAATAAAGACTTACGCTCCCGTAAGAGTATGTGCTACCATGGCGCGCGCTACAAGCTATTTCATGATCGCAATTTCTGGAGTGTAGATATGGCGAAAAGTAAAATGCGTGTTGCTCAACAAGTGGATTTGCATATTGGAAAATTTATTCGATATCAGCGTATCTTTCAAGGCATGACACAATCCCAGCTGGGGGAAAAGCTCCGTCTTTCATATCAACAGATCCAGAAATACGAAACTGGCGCCAACCGAATTAGTTGCGGTAGGTTATATGAAATGGGGTTGGTTTTAGACTTTGATTCCGGGGAGGCGGTTAAAGATTTCAAATCGACTAAAGCTGTGATGCCTCTTCCGCATGGCGGCACAGACCGCGCAACTCACGATCTTGTTAACAGTTTCCGGCATATAAAACAGAAGGATATTCGAACGACGATCGGCAGTCTTGTGCGATTATTGGCTAAGAACGTCAGTCCCGGATAATGGAAAATAGGTCAAGGTGACAACCGAAGAACATGAGCTGGTGCGTGATATAGGCGATGTAAATCTTGTGGATTTCGAAGACATTGTGGATAAGTGGGAGAGTGGTCTTCGAGGCGTTAACGGAGTTCAAACAGATGATTGAGAATTAACTCGATATCTACGGCCAGATCAAGGAAACGACATGTCAAAGTGCAATCAATGTGATGACACGAAAACCGTTGAATGTTCTAAATGTAGCGGAAGTGGAACAGTTTATTTTGGAAGTGTGTTTGAAGTACGTAAATGTCATGAATGTATAGGGTCAGGTAAGTTAACCTGCCCTACTTGTTGAATTACGGTAAAAGTTAATTGGCGAAGCCGGCATAACAACAGCGCACAGTGCAGTTTTGCCGGCCTCGCCTAGCCCGAGGGAGGGCCATGTCTTAAGAATCATTTAATATGACGATAACCCACATTATCAGGCACGCAAATAGGCCGTAATACCCAAAATCTCCAACCGTAATTGGCGCAGAAAGCAATTCCAAAAAACGATACTTGATATACTCCCATGCGTCCTCGATTGTAAAGTGGGCCACATCAGCCATGTTTACTAAC
>JADFOU010000031.1:0-406 GCA_022562655.1 candidate division TA06 bacterium | reverse complement strand
TAGCAGTCTGTAACTCTGCCTATCGGCGGCACCCCCAGTTGACGGGAAAGCATGCTGCAAGTCGAGTAATGAGTACCGTTCTGTTTTTTTCAAAACCCCAACAATCCAACTGCATTCTGCATTTATGCCGGAAACACGTACAACAGTCATATCGGGGCTACCGGACTTCAAATGCACAACATTGCCAACCTCAAACTTAATCATCAACGCGCACTCCTTTATTTATCTTGATTTTAAGCATTTAAAACCACGCACCAGCTTTAGTGCCGGCCACAGTTATAAAGTGAGGAGTCTAAGATACTGCTAATGGATTGTTGCAAATCATGTGAAAAACATTAATGGCGGAAGATACTCACTTGCCCCACCGCTTAAGCGCCGCCTTCCGCGCAATCTCCGACCGGCGCTT
>JADFOU010000341.1 GCA_022562655.1 candidate division TA06 bacterium | reverse complement strand
CCTAAATCTGGAGAGACCCTAGGATAAAATCAAAGTCACTTCCTGCATTTCTCGCTTTTGCGCGAAAGCGAGAAAGATATGTCACTTTAAGATTTAAGAATTGTATATGAATCGTCGGTAGCCGATTTGTACACCCAAAACGAGGAATTTACGAATCAAGAATAGGGCTTGACAAGCATACAAAAATGATATATATTTATGCATAGAGGTGATGCATAATGAGGTCAACAATAGACATACGAGAAGACCTTTTGGAGGAGGCAATGCGGCTCACCAAGGCAAAGACAAAGAAGGAGGTGGTCAATCTCTCCTTAGAAGAACTCATCCGCAGGAAACGGATCGAAGAACTCATCGCCTGGATAGGGAGTGGTGACATAAATCTCAGCCGGGAAGAACTGGATCGGATGAGAGAGGATGATTTAAAACAGATTGAGAGTCAATATGAATGACGAGTGGGTTCTCATAGATACCTCTCTCTGGATAAACCTGATTCGAGGAAATGTAGAAGAAAGAATCCAAAATGAGGTTAAGAGGTTCCTCGCCGAGGGAAGGGTAGCCACGACACCGATGGTGATGCTTGAACTTCTACAAGGGACGAAGACGGAAAAAGAGTATAGAACACGTGAAAATCGCCTCAAGGCTCTCCGCTACTTTTCTAATACAGAGGAAGTATGGGAGGCCAGTTTTCGCCTCTCCTTTCATCTTCGTCAAAAGGGCCTATCCATTCCATCTTGGGACATCCTCATTGCTGCTTCAGCCCTTCATTATAACTGCACCCTACTCCATTCCGATAAGCATTTTGAAGCCATTGCCCAACACTCCTCCCTCAAGATCAGGGCCCAATGAAGTCTCTCCCCTCTCTTTACTACCGTTTCCCTCTTCTTTACGAACTCGCCTTCAAATTCCCGCCCCAGGGGCTTTGGAGGTGGAAGTCCTATAACGCCCTCCTCCACCACATCCAGCATCCAGCATCCAGAATCCAGAATCATGGAATCGAGATCGGATGTGGGGCAGGGGTTCTCTCGAGAACTCTTGTGAAGACCTTTCCAAATCTCTCCCTCACCGCCGTTGACCTCTCCCCAGAGATGATTCAGTTTGCAAAGAGGGTCAATGGACACTCGCGGATCCAGTTTCTTCAAGGGGATTTTCTGAAACTCAAGGAGGGCCCAATTCGGGAAGGAACCTATGACCTATTCGTCAGTGCCTACGCCTGGGTCTACTTTCCCCTCCAGGAGAGTGTTCTTAAACTCTCGGCTCTCCTTCGTCCCTCCGGGAAGTTTTTCATCCTCAATGTAGGGAAGACCCCCTTCACCCAAATTCACAGTATGTTTCTCAGCAAAATCCATAGGATGCCCATCTATCTCCACCACCCAGCGACCTTTCAAAAGGCTCTTCAAAGGGCTGGTTTTGACGTCCAGTGGCATCTTATTGATACTTTCGAGGGATCCTATCTTATATCTGGACAGAAGGGGAACTTCTGAGGCTTATGAGGTGTGTTTCAATCCTCACCCGACCCGAAGGTCGGGTGGTACGACCTAAAGATAGATCTGTCCCATTTTGTTCATTAAATCATAAATTTGTAATCAAAGATTGTTAAGTTTGCAAAGCCTGACCCCATCTCACATTTTCTCCATACGGCTATATTATTAGAAGCGTCCCCATTTTCCTACCCTCACAGCCAATAATACCAAGCCGCCCATAATCCCGAGGGCCATGTCTAGCAGAGTGTCCTTCAGGCCCAGTTGGGACTGTGTACCCAGCGTGAGGTCGGAAATGAATTCCGCAAACTCCCAGAACACTGCGGTAGTGGCAGTCAGAGAGAAGAGGAGTGTGAAGCGAAGGAAGGCATCTAATTCGCCAACAGAACCAGCCGACTGGAAGACCCGAAGGGCGCCGTCAAAAAAATAAGCAATGGCGATTCCACCCGCAAAATGGATGAGCATATTGAAATGTGGATAATGGCGATAAGCGTCGAAGACATTGGAGAGGATCAAGTGGGAGAGCACGACCAACACGGGAAACCAAACAACACGCAATAACAGTTTCGGAGTACGGCTCGCAATTGTGGATTTGGCTCTTTTTGCTGGCTCCATGTCCGCCATTTTGCATCTAACTATGTTTATACGGTTTCCTTATAAGAACCTTTATCTTCCGGATGATCCAGATAAGACTTTGTGAGATAGTCGAGAGGTGTGCAACGACTACTCTTTTCAGGGATTAATTTGTAATTTCAGAAATTATAATCACTTACAGCAGAAATGTCAAGAAAATAGGACACAAATCAAAAAAGGGTTGACAAGTTCTACAGGGTTCAGTATACTGATATTCCTATTGCTCGCAAGTTCTTCAAATTTATTAACTTAAAAGGAGGTAAGTGAAATGGCTCATCAAGTGAAACCATTGCCTTACGCCTATGATGCCCTGAAGGGCATCTCAAAGGAGGTGGTGACATGGCACCACGATACCCATCATAAAGGGTATGTCGATAAGCGGAATGAGATTGAGGAGAAACTGAAGACCGTTGAC
>JADFOU010000340.1 GCA_022562655.1 candidate division TA06 bacterium | reverse complement strand
TACTTTTACCGACTTACAAGTGGAGGATTCACCGAAACGAAGAAAATCATCCTGCTGAGATAACATAATATTGAATTGCCTAAAAACCCTCCCTGGCAAAATGGGAGGGTTTTTCATAGGAATGCATTGACGAGAATTTGATTCTAAAAAGACAACTGCATGTCAAAATTCATATTTCAAAGTTTAATTCTCAATAGGTGACATCTTGTAAGTAGGGAGGATTCCTCAGACTTTCCGCAAAGACTTCTTGTAGTATTATGGTGTAAGTCTGGATAGAATTGGGGTTCAGCGTCTCTATAGAGACGACCAACTTACTCTCCTCAAGATGGTGATCGGGAGAGGGGATATGGGAGAAGTCAGATTTTATCTCTAGGGTCTTCGGGGACCTAGGCAGATAGACAACGACTGAGAGGTTCGCAATAGACCCTGAGTTGAGGTTTTTCACTGAAAGTATAAGACGGTTGTCGGAGATCTTATAGATTTCAGTAGAAATCTTGCTTCTTGACTTCCACCATCTGGATACTTCATGAGCAGTTGCGAACCATAAATTGTAGGTTTTGGTATACTTCACCATGGAAGCCAGGATCTCCACATGTTCAGGGGAAGACAAATGTTGGCTGTGATAGCTGAACATATAGAGTCCGTTTAGATTATAGATCTTTTCAAAATCCATTTGATACAGTCTCAAAATCTCTTCCTTATTTGTGAGAGACTTCGTAACAAAAACATCATAATCATCTATCACGACTCTCGGAATGATGACCAGAGATACTTTTTTGCCGAGGAGGGTTTTTAAAAGATTCCCTTCAAGGGTCACCAATTCTGGCACAGCTTTTTTGAAGTTGGGATTTGCGAATAGATATTCGCCTCCAACGGTCGCCCATGCCTTCAGGGTTCCCTCATCAAAAAGCTCTTGTGGGGGACGAATCCCCTTCACTTTGACACCAATTATCTTTTTTAGGTCAGCAACCGTCTTCTTCATCCTCTTCAATTGAAGGTTGAACGGTTGACCTTTGAACACCTGGGAATCATCCGAGTGGCTTCCAACCTCACCTATCTCTGCAAATGTTTTGACTAAATCCGGATTGTGGATAGCAAGATCCGAGATACAGAAGAAGGTTCCTGGAATCCCCTCTTTCTCTAAGATCTTGGCAGCATTTGCACTATTCTCAAATTGATGTTCCACATCCTGGGCAAAGACCGCCGCTCCCTGATAGCTGCCTGGCCAATACCAAACTTCCGACATTGGAATCCGACCTGTCCAATGGATAGCATTGAGTAGGAATCTTTTCAAAACCATCTGATCTACAGAATCCTCGATCACTTCGGTCACATTGAAACCGAACCAGACCATTCGTCCTTCATGATAGTTTCCATGAGCCACTGCTACGTCAGAATTGGGTTCCTCAGTAATCGTCTGGGGATTGAGACTCCAATCCGACCAGTAGGCATCCCTCGATGTTCTGATTATTCCCATCTCCTGTCCACGATAAAGCTCCATTCGAAAACCCGGATCCACTCCTACCGAAAGAGGAGAGTTTCCAATAAATGTGACCCAAACTGCTGCCTTCTTTTCCAGGTAGTCCGCGAACTTTGAGCCAGTATACTCCTCTAAGAACCCCCATCCTACCCACTCTCCCTCCTGGGAACGGGAACCTATTGCCCAGCTGGCCACCACGCCCTTTCCCTCACTGAGGAAATCCCGAATGGCGCTCCTCTCCCCATCACTCAGGCAAAGGGCTACAGGCAAGATTAGAACAGTAAACTCCCCCAATTCTCCCCTTTCCAAATCAGAGTCAGTGATGTCTTGATGTTCGATTTCCATATCTGATAGGAATGTCTTCCATTTGGAGAGGATCTGCTCATAATGCCGTTTTTCTTTGAAAAAGTTAGATGTATAATCTGATTTCAATAGAGCCACATTCAATCGGGTGGGTAATGGTTCTGGAATTTTGGGTCCAGACAAGAAAGTGCCTCTTTGGACAACTTGAAAACTCAGAAAAAAGATCAAAACCATCGTAGCCAACAAAAAAAATAGGCTACCATAAATTCGCCTATTGCTCTTAGGTTTCTCCGAATCTATCATAGTGCTACTCCTCGGAGATCGAACTCTTTTCAGGGTAGAACCTCTCGAAGTATTTTGGTCCTCCCTTTTGCTCCTTCTTCTTTTCCCTATCCTTTTTCCGTTTTCTTAGATCTCGGAGTCTATACACTGCATAAGAGCTAACAGCAAGGACGATTGTCACTCCCGTAGCAACGAGGACCACATTGGATAAAATGGGTATTGGATTCATAGAAGTTCTCCTACAACTTTCCAATCCTTTCCAACTTTCCCCAGGTCATGTTCAAACCGAACAACTCTTCCAAACTCGAGAGAGTTTTCGTGACATTAATGATAAGGATGAAGAAAAGAGGGTAGAAGATCGTATAAGGTACCAACCGGAGGTCTTCCTTCTCCATGGCTACGGTGTGGAGCGCGACGATCATCTCCAAAAGGGTCAACTGAGCCCACCAGACGAAAATGAGG
>JADFOU010000339.1 GCA_022562655.1 candidate division TA06 bacterium | reverse complement strand
ATCGAAAAGACCATGTCCGATTGATTAACGAGACGATCTCCGAAGTGAAGAAAGAGACAATGCAAAAATAACAATGCAATTTTTAACATGCTAATTGCTAATTTTTAAATGAAAACTATTGCTGACGCCTATGCCGCTTCCCTCTTTGAAATTGCTCATGCTGAGGGGTTATTGGCGCGTGTTGAAAAGGACCTGGACCATCTCAAAGAGGTTTTAAGGGGACAAAGAAACCTCCTGGGCTTTCTAAAAGGTTCCGATACAACTCCAGAAGGGAAGCGGAGAGCCATTGCAGAGATCTTTGGGGATCCCCGTTCCGGGCAAAATGGTCTCTCTTTCATCACTCTCAACCAACTCAATCTCCTCATCGACCAGGGGCGCGAGCGAGAGATCCTGGCGATGATAGAGGCATTCAACAGCATTTTAAGTGCCGAGCGAAAAAAGTTGACAGCAGTGATCACCACCTCCATTCCTCTAACAGAAGAAGAGTCAAATAAAATCGAAAAAGATCTCTCGAAGGCAACCGGGCGATCAGTCCATTTGAAGACAAGAGTGAATGAAGCAATCCTTGGAGGCGCTATCATTCAGATTGGGGAAAAGGTGATTGACGGTTCTATCCGAAGGCAATTGGAAGAACTGCGAAAACAAATGGTTAAATAGATCAATCGTTAAAAGTTAAATAGTGATTTGATCACTTAAACCGATCACCAGTTACCAACTACCCGTTACCAATAACCAGTCACCACTTACCAACTTCCAATAACCAATTACCAGTTACCATTAACCGATGTTACTTGAACGGGAAGCGATTGCGGAGATTCTGAAGCGTCATCTCTCCGAATTCAGTCCAGAGATTGGGATAGAGGAGGTTGGGGAGACGATTGCTGCAGGGGATGGAATTGCGCGGGTGAAGGGGCTACCCAATGTGATGGCTTCAGAGATGCTCGAATTTCCTGGTGGAATCATGGGAATGGCCCTCAACCTGGATGTGGAAGATGTGGGAGTGATCATCCTGGGGGATCATACTCGGATCGAGCAGGGAGATCCAGTCAAGCGAACGGGTAAAGTCCTTCAGGTTCCCGTAGGGATGCCTCTCTTCGGGAGAGTTGTGAATGCCCTGGGTCAGCCCATTGATGGGAAGGGTCCAATCATAACAGAGACCTATAGAACCATTGAGGGGAAGACACCCAATGTGGTCGAAAGACAGCCAGTCAAGGAACCTCTCCAGACTGGTCTCAAAGCGATTGACTCCATGATCCCTATCGGCCGTGGACAGAGGGAGTTGATTATCGGAGACCGCCAAACGGGTAAAACGGCTCTTGCAATAGATACGATTATCAATCAAAGGAATACAGATGTCTTTTGCATTTATGTCGCTATCGGTCAGAAACTCTCAACCGTCGCATCGGTTGTGGACACATTAAATCAATACGGGGCGATGGAATATACCACAGTAATCGCTGCAACAGCGAGTGAACCGGCCCCCATGCTCTATGTTGCCCCTTATGCTGGATGCGCCGTGGGCGAAGCCCTTCGGGATTCCGGGAAGCACGCATTTATCATTTACGACGACCTTTACAAACATGCTGTTGCTTACCGCCAAGTCTCCCTCCTCCTTCGGAGACCTCCGGGACGAGAAGCCTTTCCCGGAGACATCTTCAACCTTCATTCCCGCCTCCTGGAAAGGGCAGCGAAATTGTCAGACGAACTTGGAGGAGGTTCCTTGACTGCTCTCCCCATAGTAGAAACTCAGGCAGGGGATTACGCTGCTTATATCCCGACCAATGTCATCTCCATTACCGATGGTCAGATCTATTTAGAGTCGGAACTCTTCTACGCAGGAATCCGACCGGCTGTCAATGTGGGTCTTTCGGTCTCAAGGGTGGGCGGAGATGCTCAAAATAAAGCGATGAAACAAGTTGCTCAAAGCCTTCGCCTCGACCTTGCCCAGTATCGGGAACTGGTTGCCTTCGCCCAGTTTGGTTCCGAACTGGACAAGGCCTCTCAGGCGCAGCTCAATCGAGGGGAACGCCTCACCGAGATCTTGAAACAATCCCAGTTCGAACCTATGCCTGTCGAGAAGCAGATCATTATCATCTGGGCAGGAGGAAAGGGCTATTTGGATGACCTCCCCTTGGATCGTGTAAAACCCTTTGAGGAGGAGTTTCAAAGATTTCTGGAGACGAAATATCCAGAGATCGGAAAAGAGATCTCAGAGAAAAAGGAAATCACCCCAGACTTAGAAAATCGTTTGAAGCATGCAGTAGAGGAGTTTAAGAAAGGGTTTCAGTAAGGGAAGGAGGAAAAAAATGAGCTTTGGACTCATTCTCATCGTAATTGGGGCTGTCTTCCTGTTGGAGAATTTAGGATTCTTGCCCAGCAACGCCTGGGGAGTATTATGGCCTCTTCTGATCATTGCCTTGGGAGTGAGTTTCCTGATGAAGCGAGGCAGGCACCCCTTTTGGTGTTGTGGGAAAAAAATCCATTCTGAGGAGCGATAATCACTAAATCGTTAAAGAGTTGCATCTAATCGAA
>JADFOU010000338.1 GCA_022562655.1 candidate division TA06 bacterium | reverse complement strand
GCGGGATGAAACCGGCTGGGTTCGATGATCTATTGGGCGAAGTAGATTATATTACGCTTCACATGCCGCTGAATGAAGACACCAAATACATTATCGACAAGAAATCTATCTCGAAGATGAAAGACGGCGTTCGCATAATCAATTGCGCGCGGGGCGGACTTATTGAGGAAAAAGAATTAAAGGTGGATGGTGCTCTAGTAGTGGCTCCCTATTATAACAAACCTACACAGGAAGGACTCTACTTCCACTATAAAGCTGTGGCAGACGCTGTGGATCTCCCTTTGGTTCTATACAATATTCCCGGAAGAACGGGAGTAAACGTTGAGCCTGAAACCATCGCAAGGCTTTCTGAACTCGATAGAATTATCGGGGTAAAGGAGGCGAGTGGAAGTCTGGATCAAGTTTCTAAGATTCTGAGTCACTGTGGTGATCAAATTGCTGTTCTCTCCGGAGATGATTCCCTCACCCTTCCCATGCTTGCTATTGGGGCCAGGGGTGTAATCTCGGTCATCGCCAATATTGTACCCACGGATCTGTCAGAGATGATTCATGCCTTTCAAAAGGGAAATTCTTCCCGGGCAAGAGAGATCCATCAAAAACTTTTTCCTCTCACAAAGACGATGTTTCTGGAGACGAATCCCACTCCCATCAAGGCAGCAATGGACTTGTTGGGTATGCCTGCAGGGGATGTACGACTTCCCTTGGTTCCTCTCTCTGAAGGAAATCTCCAACGGTTAAAAGAGACCCTGAGCCAATATGGACTACTTTAAAACAGTGGCAGTAGCAGGAAGCAGTGGCAGTCGACTGCTCCTGCGCTCCGTCGCGTGCCGTCGCGCTCCGTCGCCAAAGCTATGGAGCGTCGGCGAACACTGCCAACTTTAAGAACAACTGATGATACGGGTCATTGTCTGTGGTGCTTGCGGAAAAATGGGATCCGTTGTATTGAAGATGATTTCAGAACAAGGGGATATGAAAGTTGTTGCTGGCATTGAATCTCCTGATCATCAGAAGGTGGGGGAGGAGTTATCAGGGATATTGGGATTAGGAATGAAAGACGTTCCCCTCGCCTTCGACTTGGCGGATGAGGTTGCAGGTGCTGATTGCATTGTGGATTTTACTTCTCCGGAGGGGTCTCTTCGACACCTCCGCATCGCGGCAAAGGCAGAAAAGCCGATGGTCATCGGAACGACAGGTTTCAGTGGGAAACAGATGAAAGAGATTGAGGACTGGACAACCTCCATCCCCTGTGTCCTTTCCCCGAATATGTCTATTGGTGTTAACCTCCTTTTTAAGATAGTCCAGGAGACCGCCAAGATTTTGGGAACAGATTACGATGTAGAAATTGTAGAAGCCCATCACCGCCAGAAAAAGGATGCCCCCAGTGGAACGGCGAAACGACTGGGAGAATTGATTGCCATGTCCCGCAACCAACAACTGAAGGATGTAGGCGTCTATGGTAGACAGGGAAATATGGAGGAGAGGTCGAAAGGGGAGATTGGGATCCATTCCATTCGAGCAGGGGATATTGTAGGGGATCATACCGTTCTCTTCTCAGGTCCAGGGGAGCGGATCGAACTCACTCATCAGGCCCATTCCAGAGATACCTTCGCTATAGGAACGGTAAGGACCATCCGCTTTGTGTGTAACGCACAACCCGGACTTTACGATATGAGAGATGTTCTGGGGTTAAGATAGTTAATACAGTAGCAGTAGCAGGTGGCAGTGGCACTCAACTTCGACTTCGACTGCTACTGCTACTGCCAACTGCAACTTGAATTACGATGCTCATTGTTCAAAAATTCGGTGGAACGTCTTTAGCGAATCCAGAACGGATTAAGGCAGTGGCCCGGAGGGTAGTAAGAGAGAAGAAGTCCGGGAAGGATGTCGTAGTAGTCGTCTCGGCCATGGGAGAAGAGACGGATCGACTCCTCTCCCTCGCTGAAGCCATTTGTCCGAATGCCCCAAAACGGGAAATGGATATGCTCCTTACCGCCGGGGAGCGGATTTCCATGTCACTTTTGGCTATGGCAATCCATGATCTGGGATACAAAGCCGTCTCCTTTACAGGTTCTCAAGTTGGAATTATTACCGATACTCGACATACCCGAGCAAAAATTCTGGAGGTTAAAGGGGATCGGTTACGGGAGGCTCTCAAACGAGGGAAGATTGCAATCGTTGCTGGCTTCCAGGGGGTGAGTTCGGAGAAAGAGGTGACTACATTAGGGAGAGGAGGATCCGATATTACGGCAGTGGCACTGGCATCTTATCTCGGGGCAAAACGGTGTGAGATCTTTACCGATGTGGATGGGGTCTATACCGCAGATCCGAAGATCGCCCCAAAGGCGAGGAGATTGTCGGAGATCTCTTATGCGGAGATGATGGAACTCAGTCGGAATGGGTTTAAAATTCTCCATCCCGATGCTGTGGAACTCGCATCCCTCAACAAGATTGAACTTCAGATTAGACCTTCCCTGAATAATAGTGAAGGAACACGCATTCGAGAGTCCAAAGGTCAATCCGAAATGAGAAAGACTCACAGGCTCAAAGA
>JADFOU010000337.1 GCA_022562655.1 candidate division TA06 bacterium | reverse complement strand
TTTATCAGCGGATTAAGCGGATTAAAAACAATTGTAGATTCGGCAGTTGCAGTTAACTGCTACTGCGCTCCGTCGCCGAAGCTTTGGAGCGTAGGTGACCTTCTGCTACTGCCACTGTATTTTCCGATACAATGTTGTTGACTAAACCCTGATTTGTAATATGATTTTTAGTCTCTGTGCTAATCTCGTGTTAATCCCTGGCCTGACGCCAGGACAGGCTTGCGGTCCCCTAATTTTTTAGATGTTTATTTGATTTTCGGAATCCATCGAGGGACCTTTTTCTTATACTCAAAATATGGCTGACCGAACCGTTGTTGGAGTCCTGGTTCTTCCACACGAATAATAAAGAGGTGGACGAGGAGTGATAAAAGGAGTGTAAAAAGAATGCCACTGAGAGAGGAGAGGATGAGACTAACAGCCAGATCGGCTCCCAGTCCTCCAATCATCATTGGATTCCGTACGTACCGGTAAGGTCCAAGAACGACAAATTCACTCGGTGGATCAAAGGGGGCAGGGGTTCCACGACCTCGGTTGATTAATAGAATAGCACAATAGAAAAACACAATAGCGCCTCCAATCAAGATCGGGATTCCTACGAACTTGAAAACCCTCGGTAATTCCACTCCAAGGGCTCATCCAGAGAGACCAATCCAGTGAAGATCCGGAAGAAGAGGATGACAATGCAGAGGGCATAAAAACTTCCTCGGATGGCAGGAGGAAAAGACATCGCAAAAAGTTATCGACTTATTGTCATTTGCGAATTTGCGCAATTTCGCAAATACCCAGATTACACTTGTTGGAGTTGTTTTTGGGCTGCTTTGGGTGCCCTTTTTGTCAGAATAGGTTCGAACTTCGCTGTGAAGTGACGTAAGACGGGGGCCTCGCTAACAATTTTGTACCCTCGAATTTCCTCTCGTTTTTTATAAAGTTTTAGAACTGTATCGACAACATGATTGATATGGATTTGAGAATAAACTCTCCGAGGAATCGCGAGGCGAACCAATTCCAGTTTGGGATAGGTCATTTCTCCTGTTTCTGGATCTTTTTTGGCGAACATCACACTTCCAATCTCCACTGTTCGAATCCCACCCTCAAGATAGAGACCAACACTCACGGCCTGTCCCGGAAGCTGGCTCTGAGGGATATGGGGAAAGAAAGCCTTTGCATCAATATAGACTGCATGCCCTCCTATGGGCTGTAAAACCTGAACCCCTCCCTCTATTAGTCTCTCCCCTAATTCCCGAACCTGTCCAATCCGAAATGCCAGGTAGTTCTCATCCAAGACCTCTTCCAGCCCCCTTGCGATGGCTTCCAGATCTCGCCCCGCCAATCCTCCGTATGTGGGAAAGCCCTCATAGAGGATGAGGAGGTTTTTCAACTTCTCTGCGAGAGAGTCTTCGTTGATCCCCAACAATCCTCCGATATTCACAAGGGCATCCTTCTTGGCACTGAAGATACACCCGTCTACATAGGAAAACATATCCCTCACGATCTCCCGAATAGACCTCTCTCCTTGCCCTTTCTCTCTCTTTTTGATGAAGTAAGCATTTTCTGCAAATCGGCAGGCGTCAAAAAAGAGGGGAATCCCATATTTTTTTGAAATGGAACGGATCGTGCGGACATTTTCGAGAGAGACAGGTTGCCCTCCAATACTGTTATTCGTGATTGTCAGCATGATAATAGGGATTATTTCCTTGCCTTCCCTCTTGATAAAATTCTCTAATTTTTGAGGGTCCATATTTCCCTTGAAGGGATTGCGAGAAGTAGGATCGAGCCCTTCATCAATGACGAGGTCTAATGCAGTCCCTCCTCGATGTTCAATATTGGCACGGGTTGTATCGAAATGACTGTTATTGGGAACATAGTCCCCTGGATTTACGAGGGTGGAGAAAAGGAGGTGTTCTGCGGCTCGTCCCTGGTGGGTGGGGAGGATGGTTTTAAATCCAAAGATTTCTCGGGCGGTCTTTTCAAAGTGGAGGAAATTCTCACTCCCTGCATAGGATTCATCCCCGACCATAATGCCAGCCCATTGGTTGGTACTCATGGCAGAGGTCCCACTGTCTGTGAGGAGGTCTATATAGACTTTTCTGGCTGGGATCCGAAATAGGTTATACCCGGCTTCTTTTAGAATCTCCTCCCGTTCGGAACGAGTGGTTTCGTAGATTTTTTCGATGACTTTGTTTCGATATGGTTCCATTATATGGAAATTGGAAAAAAGTTAGTGGAAAATTGATATTTGTAATAGAAAGTAGAGATTGGAAATTAGATTAAAAGAATAATTTGTAAAAGTTCTTTCTTCAAGTCTTATTTCAAAAATATGAGTTTTTTCGTAACTGAGATTTCACCAGCCTCTAATTTATAAAAATAGATTCCACTTGCTTGATTCTTTCCATCCCATTCAACTTGATAGTCTCCAAGTTCTTGAGAATCATCCACCAATGTCTCAACGAGATTTCCTGCGATGTCGTAAACCAATAAAGTAACTTGATTCGTGGAAGGAATTTGATAGCGGATTACAGTGGAGTTATGGACTGGGTTGGGTTGATTTTGA
>JADFOU010000030.1 GCA_022562655.1 candidate division TA06 bacterium | reverse complement strand
TTGCCAAGGGTGTCAAGGGGAAGATCTACCCAAAAGGGGGGGTTGGAGAGGTTCGGGGTGAAGGCACCAGACATAGCAAAGAACATCAGGGTCAAGGGACCATTCCAGGGTTGCAAGGGTTCCCCAGGGTTCCTCTCTGCTAAAATATCGGGGATGAGGTCCGGAAAGCGGTCGAATTTGATGGGACCGCTGTGGCAGGTGAGGGAGGAGAACTCGTCTGAGTGTTTCATCGCCAGTTTCATCGTTCCATATCCCCCCATGGAATGGCCGCTGATCCCCCGATACCTCTGCTCAGCAAGAGTCCGATAGGTTAGATCTATATAGGCGACTAAATCGTCCACAATATAATCCTCATAATCCCCGTTTAACTCAGAATTGGTGTAAAAACTCCCAATATAGGGGGAGGAGCTTCCATCCGGCTTCACCACGATCATAGGACAGATCGTCCCATCATCCATGAGGGAGTCCAGAACAGGATACATCTCGGAATAACTGGTATTGGTTTCCCCAAAACCATGAAGAAAATAGACGACAGGGTAAGATGTGGTCGTATCGGTAAAATATACTTCCGGAAGATAGAGGGTCACATTTCGGGTCATTCCCAGGGCTGGGCTGAAGAAGGATTCATTGATGATCGTCCCCTGACCCCATGAGATGCCAGCCATGAGTGAGAGAAGAATGAAGGTGAAGAGAATATATTTGGTCATAAGAACTTGCTCAATTCCTATGCGGATTTAATCCGCTGATATACTGCAACTGCCGACTGCTATTGCCACTGGTTCTCAATCCGCTGATCTCAGTTCCTCAATATAAAAACATAATCTCTTCCCGCAGGATCGTGAATCGTGATGGGTTCTCCGCTCTGATTGAATCCGATGAGACCATATTCGGTGACAAGGCTATCTATTGTAGCGAGGGTATCCTCTGGAGCTGGGGTTTTCACTGGAGCCAGGCTATCCACTGGAGTCATGAAGAGTCCCACAGCGATTCCTCCCGGAGCAGCAGTCAAGCGCCCGTGAATCCCATCCATGGAGTTGTCTCGGTTTTCCCCACTGCGAGGGTATAAAAAGAGTTGAATCTCCTCCTCCCGAAGAGGCTCTTGAGTATAAGGATTGATGGGATAGGAACCGGGTTTTTCAAAATAGGGTTCCATCTCCTGGACCGTGCTGGGATAGTCTCCATGATGATAGACGGCATACTTCTCCATTGAAACCTGTAGGGCGTGGAGGTTGACCTTCACCCTCGCCTCTCTCTCCATTACCTTGGCTTCTTTATATTGGGGATAGGTGAGGAGCCCAACGAGGCTCCCCGCCGAAAGGAAAATCCCTATTTCAGCCCATGGATATCTCATTTCGTCTTTTCCATCTGCCCTCATAGAGAGGGAATCCCTCACAGAGTTCCAGTACATCTCCTGCTACTTCCTTGGCTACTTGATCGTTGCAGACATGAGTAAGAACCCGATCCATTAATCCTGCAATCTTTCTCATCTCCTCTTCCTTCATCCCCCTTGTGGTCACGGCAGGGGTGCCGATCCGGATTCCACTGGCAATGAAGGGTTTCTGGGGGTCATAGGGGATGGTATTCTTGTTGACGGTGATCCCAGCCTTGTCCAGGGACTCTTCTGCCTCCTTTCCCGTCAGGTTTTTCGATCGGAGGTCCACCAACATGAGATGCGTATCCGTTCCTCCTGCGACCAGACGATACCCCAACCGTATCAACTCCTCTGCAAGGGTTTTGGCATTCTTCACAATCTGCTCCTGATAGGTTTTAAATTCCGGTTCCAGTGCCTCCTTTAGGCAGACCGCTTTTGCAGCGATAACATGCATCAAAGGTCCCCCCTGCATTTGGGGAAAGACTGTTTTGTCTATGGCCTTGGCGTGTTCGGTTTTACACAGGATCATCCCCGCCCGGGGTCCCCGAAGAGTCTTGTGCGTCGTCGTCGTAACGACATCCGCGTAGGGAATGGGACTGGGATGGAGTCCTGTTGCGACAAGACCGGCAATATGGGCAATATCCGCCACAAGATAAGCCCCTATTTCATCGCAGATCTCTCGGAACTTGACAAAATCAAAAAACCTCGGATAGGCAGTCGCCCCGGTTACAATGAGTTTGGGTTTTTCATCCAAGGCCAGTTTCCTCAGGGCGTCATAGTCAATCAACTCTGTTTTAGGATCCACGGTGTATTGGACCACATTGAAGAAACGACCGGTGAAGTTGACCTTGTGACCGTGGGTGAGGTGTCCTCCATGGGAGAGGTTCAAACCAAAAAATTTATCCCCTACATTCAACAGGGCAAAGTAGGCGGACATGTTCGCTTGGGCACCGGAATGGGGCTGAACATTGGCATGGTCACACCCGAAGAGTTTCTTTGCACGCTCAATTGCAAGTGATTCCGCTATATCTACAAATTCACACCCGCCGTAATATCGCTTCTTTGGATAACCCTCGGCATACTTGTTGGTGAGGGGAGATCCCATAGCTTCTAAGATTGCCTCCGAGACAAAATTCTCCGAAGCGATCAGTTCCAGTTTCGTTGCCTGACGTCGGGTCTCGTCCTCAATTGCCCGAGCGATCTCAGGATCTACTTGTTTCAAAGAAGCCATTCTTTTCTACCTAATTTACTCAATATATTCGCATGTTAGAATAATGTACGAATGTTCTAATATTAGAATGTTCGAATATTCGAACATTTGAGAATACCATTTAATCTTTTGAAGAAACCTCCTCCATCTCCTCAATCTTCTTCACTCTCCGCTCGTGTCTCCCCCCCTCAAAGGGGGTTTTGAGCCAGGTCTCGATGATCTCAAAAGAGGACTTGGGGTCGGTTCGGCCGGCGCCGAGGGTGAGAAGATTGGCATCATTGTGGCTACGGGAGGCTTTCGCATCCTGAACATCCCGACACAGGGCAGCCCTGACCCCCTTTACCTTATTGGCAACGATGGACATCCCGATCCCGCTATTACAGACCAAAATTCCACTCTCCACCTCTCCTTTTCCCACCGCCTCAGCAAGTACCTTTGCCACATCGGGATAGTCAAATGGTTCTTCACCGAAGGTTCCGAAGTCTTTCACCTCGACACCATTTTCTGAAAGGTGTTCCTTGATCTTCTCTTTCAGACCGAACCCTCGATGGTCAGCTCCAATGGCAATCTTCATAAACCTATATTAACCACGAGATTACACTATTTATCACTAGATTTCACTAAAGTGTTTTTCTCATTGACTCACAGAATGACCTACCCATCTGCTACTGCCACCTGCTACTGCAACTGCCACTGCGCTCCGTCGCCGAAGCTTTGGCCCGGCCTTCGCAGCCGCTTCGGCGCCTGCCTGCCGGCAGGCAGGGAGTTGGCAGCGTAGGTGACCAACTGCTACTGTCTTAATCATTCCCGGCACGCAAAGGTGAGCCAGTCGTGCGTGTCTTCGATCTCTCCCTTTGTGATCCCGAGTAGTTGTTCCTGCAATTGGGCGGTGATGGGACCCTTCTTTCCTTCCCCTACAATCACTTTGTCTACTGAACGAATTGGGGTGATCTCCGCCGCACTTCCCGTAAAGAAGATTTCATCCGCAATGTAGAGAAATTCCCGCGGTATCTGTTCCTCTCTCACCGGATAGCCGAATTCTCTGGCGATCGTGATGACTGCATCCCTTGTCACCCCGGGCAGGATAGACGAACCCCGAGAGGGCGTGTAAAGTTTTTTATTTTTTATGAGGAATATGTTCTCCCCACTCCCCTCGCTTACAAATCCATAAACATCCAAGGCGAGCCCTTCTGTGAAACCATATTCCAGTGCTTCCATCTTGATCAGCTGAGAGTTCAGATAATTTCCCCCTGACTTCGCCATCGCCGGGAAGGTATCCGGAGCCATACGCCTCCAGGAAGAGACCATCACATCCACACCCTTCTCCAGCGCCTCCGGGCCCAAATACTTCCCCCAGTTCCAGACAACAATGGAGACATCCACGGGACATCCTCGGGGATCCACTCCCGGTTCTCCATATCCTCGATAGACTATGGGACGAATATAGCATTCCTCGAAATTATTCTTTTTCACCGTTTGAATGCATACCTTCCGAATTTTCTCTTTGGAATAGGGAATCTCCATTCGGTAGATCCTTGCCGAATTGAAGAGACGATCCATATGTTCATTGAGACGAAAGACTGCAGGACCGTTTTTTGTCTTGTAAACGCGGATCCCTTCAAAGACACTTGAGCCATAGTGAATCACATGAGAGAGGATGTGGATCTTCGCCTCTCTCCATTTAATGAACTTTTCGTTCATCCAGATCCATTCTCCTTTTTCTTTCTCAATGGCCATATTATCCCTCCTATTCTTCTATAGCATATTTCATATGGACTCGAGCGACAATCTCCATCTCCCCCTTTTCAATAGGTGTTACAGACGCGTCTTCTGCTACGCCTACCATAGCCATCATGGGAACAATCGGACGCCCTCTCTCGAGGGTCTCCTGAATGAAGATCAACTTGCCTACCTTTACCCCAGCCGCCACAGCAAGAACCTTCGCTTTCTCCCTTGCTTTGTGAACCGCCTTAGTCCTTGCCTGGTTTTCCAGATCCGAGGGGTCTTCGATAAAGAACCGGATCCCGCTTACATCATTCGACCCCGCAGAGACGACAGCATCCAGAACCTCACCCAGTTGTTCGATCTTGTGAAGGGTGACGGAAAGGGTGTTGATGGTCTTATAGCCCTTGAAAGTTCGCACCCTTTGACGGTATTCGTATTCTGGTTGGATGGTATATCGGACAGTCTTGATATCTTTTTTCTCTATCCCCAACCGTTTCAACTGTCCGATGACCTTGTTCATCTCTTCGGCGTTCTCCTTCTGAGACCTCTTGGCGGTGGATGCTGTTGTGGTGACCCCCACTTGGAAGGAAGCGACATCCGGTTCCCCTTTTACAGAGCCTCTCCCCGACACCTGGATCGTGGGATAGGGCTCTTCAGGGGGTTCCTCACCATAGAGAGGGATTGAGGAGGTTTGAATGAGGGCAAAGGTGATGAAACCGAGGAATCTTATTGTCTTCAACAAAACATCCTCCTTTGATGTTAATCTCATTCGACTAATCAGAGTAATCCATTGACAAACTGCAACTGCCTACTGCTACTTTTATGACAGACAAGAATGTCTGTCTTTCTACTGGGCAGACACTCGGGTCTGCCCCTACTTTCTTGCTTCCTGCTACTGCCAACTGCAACTGCCACTGATTACACCATTTCCACGGAAAGGGCAAGGGCATTTCCCCCGCCGAGGCAGAGGGTAGCAAGGCCCTTCTTTAACCCCCGATCCTTCAGGGCATAGAGGAGTGTGGTGAGGATTCGGGCTCCGGAGGCACCAATGGGGTGACCCAGGGCGACCGCTCCACCATTCACATTCACCTTCTCCCAATCCCACCCCAGTTCCTTCCCATCTACGAGGACTTGAACGGAGAAGGCTTCATTCACTTCAATGAGGTCAAAATCCTCAATGGGTTGGTTCAGTTTTTCGAGGAGTTTTTTCACGGCAACAATCGGGGCGTAGAAGAGCATCTTGGGGTCTCCCCCCCCCGTGGCATATCCTGTGATTCTTGCCAGGGGTTTACTCCCCAGTTCCTTTGCCTTCTCCCCTGACATCACTACAAAGGCAGCAGCCCCATCACTCAGACCCGGGGCATTTCCGGCTGTGACTGTCCCGTCCTTCTCAAAAACCGTGCGGAGGCTGGCGAGGCGCTCCAGAGAGGTATCCGGTCGAGGACCCTCGTCCATCTCAAAGAGGGTCTTTTCACCCTTCTTGGAAGGGACTTCTACGGGAATTGTCTCCGCCTTGAAATTGCAAGCCTGGATGGCTTTCACAGCCTTCTCGTGGCTCTTCAAGGCAAACTCATCCTGCTCCTCCCGGCTGACCTTGGAATTCCGGGCAGTGAATTCAGCGATGTTCCCCATATGCTGGTTCTCAAAGGCACACCAGAGGCCATCATAGACAATCCCATCAATGAGGTTTTGGTCTCCCAGTTTCTTCCCACTGCGGCCTGTCTTCAGGTAATGGGGGACATTGGACATGGACTCCATCCCACCGGCAACGATGAGGTCGGCATCTTCCGCTTGTATCGCTTGGGCGGCAAAGACCACCGACTTCAACCCGGAGGCGCAGACCTTATTGATGGTTGTGGAACCCACTTCACCCGGAATCCCCGCTTTGATAGCGGCCTGCCGGGCAGGTGCCTGCCCGATTCCTGCCGTGTAGACATTCCCCAGAATCACCTCTTCCACCTGATTCGGCTCAATTCCTGCCCGATTCATCGCCTCACGGATGGCAATGGTTCCCAATTGAGGGGCAGGAAGAGAAGAGATCCCACCCAAAAATTTCCCAATGGGTGTCCTTGCAGCACTTGCAATGACGACTTCCCGTATCATTTTTTCCTCCTACATGTAGCGTAATTCAATCTTGAAAAACCCATGCAAGAATACCAGAATAGAGGGAAGATTGCAAGAAAATTTTACTCAGGAGGTCAATTCGATAAGAGAAGCCCCTGCATTCACCTGGTCATTTTCAGAGACAAAGACTTTTATAACTTTTCCAGAAATAGGAGACCGGATCTCGTTCTCCATCTTCATCGCCTCCAATATGACGAGGCTCTGGTTCTTCTCCACCCTCTCTCCAAGTGAGACCTCCACCTTCACCACCTTTCCTGGCATGGTGGCGGAGACGACGGCTTTCTTCACCTCCCTCGACGAGGGCTCTTTTTCAAACTTCTGTTCCTCACTGGATTTCGGCTCTTCTAAAATGAATTGCTTCCCCCCGATAGAGAGGTGGATCTTCCCGTCTTTTTCAATAAGATAGACCGTTAAGGAGTGCGGAGTGCGGAGTGCGGAATGCGGATAGTAAGTTGAACTCCCCTTTGGGAGAATTCCCCCTTCCCCTTTCAAAAAGAGGACAAGACTGTTGTCAGAGATCTCCTCGGCTTCAACCTCAAAGGTTTTCCCCTCCAGGGCTAGCTGATAAGACCCGTCTTTGAAATCCACAGAGATTTTGTGGATTTTTTCCTTTATCTGAAATTCAAATTCCATTTTGTTGTCTATAATTCTTGAAATAATTCAATTCATTTCGTCGGCATACTTCAAATAAATCATCATCCTCAGATTGAAATACACAGATATCTCCACACATTCTCGTTTTAGGACCTGAAAAATAAGAATGTAATTCTTCGATAAATACTTGATTATCTAATGTAGATGAAAACATAAAATCACCATTACTTGCATATAGTAACATAAACTTATATTCTATCTCATTAAGAAAACTGAATATAGATATTCCGTCGTCTGATTGTTCCGCTAAATAAGGCGGAGCGTATTCAAAGAATATTATTGGTTTAACCTTCTCTAACCATTTTAAACTTCCCCGAATTATCTTACAATCGTACCCATCTGTATCAATTTTAATCATCTTTGATTTTAAAAAATCGGGAAATTTTTCTAATATACTCACGAGATTTTCGAATTTTAATAAATTTCTTGAGTTCTTTAATAAAAGAACCTGCTTTGATCCACTGTAGTTTGGAATCATGATACCATGAATATCTTGATCTCTTTCTCCAATTAAAGCATGCATAGCTATAACTTCATGAAAACGCTTAACATTTTTAGTTAGTATAGAATAATACTCTTCATCCCCCTCGATGCAAAGGACCGGAAATTCCGCGACGCTTCTTAATAATGCCAGCGTATCACCTACATTAGCACCAATATCAATAAATGTAAAATTCTGGAATTTCTCATTTGCCAAGCTGGCGATTCTAGCAATATTAGTCGAATAGATTGGATTAATAATGCTGTCTATCGGAAGGTTATGAGAAAGAGGGAAAAAAATTTCATATTTTCCTACCTTGTGTTTTATTAGGGGATTTCTGAACTTCAGCATTAATTTCCGAATAATAAATTTGAGTGTCAGTAATATTTTATTTAAATAACCCCCTTTATTTAGGTTTGAAACAGAATGTTGAATTGAATGAATAAGAAGTTGAGCTATCGCGTTCATGATTTTATTCAATCCTTTGAAAAACCAAGGAGTAGAAGGAATCCTTAAATTTTCTCAACTTGTGAATAATCAACTCAAGAGGATCGACTGCCCAACTCCCACTTCCCCACAGTAAGCCAAGGGGAGAGGTGTGGAGTGCGGAGTGCGGAGTGCGGAATTCGGAGTTTCCCCTTTCCACTTTTCATGTACGAAAAGATAGCACCCGCGATCAAAGCCTGCTGGAGATCCGAATCGGATTCCTCCCCATTCCAATCTTTCATATGTCTATCAATAAAATCCGTCGTCGTTCTTCCTTGAATGAATTCGGGGTGGTTCATCACCCCTTTGAGAAAGTCAACGGTGGTCTCAATGCCCAGTATGGTGAGATCATTGAGGGCAGCAATCATTCTCTTCCGGGCGACCTCCCGGGTCTCTCCCCAGGTGATGAGTTTCGAGAGGATGGGGTCATAGTCGGGGGTCACTTCCCATCCAGAAAATATCCCACTATCATGTCGGATTCCAGGTCCTGAGGGTTCTTTCAAAAAGAGGATTTGTCCGGGTGAAGGGAGGAAACCTTGCTTTGGATCCTCGGCGTAGATTCTACATTCAATGGCATGACCTCGCTGATGAAGGTCTTCCTGTCTCTTGGAGAGGGACTCTCCCCTTGCAATCCGGATCTGCTCCTTGACCAAGTCTACCCCGGTAGTCAACTCGGTGATGGGGTGCTCTACCTGGATTCTGGCGTTCACCTCAAGGAAGTAGAAATTTCCGTTGGGGTCCAATAGAAACTCCACAGTGCCTGCGTTGGTATAGTGAGAAGCCTTTGCCACTTCCAAAGCTACTTCTCCCATGCGGCTTCGGAGTTCGGGAGAGAGAGCTGTTGAGGGGGTTTCCTCCACGATTTTTTGATGCCTCCTTTGGATGGAGCACTCCCTTTCAAAGAGATGAACCACATTCCCTTTCCCATCCGCTAAGATCTGGAACTCGATGTGCCTTGGACTTGAAAGATATTTCTCCAGATAGATGGTCTCATCTCCAAAGGCAGATTTCGCCTCTCTTCTTCCGGCCTCAACAGCCTTTTCCATCTCCTTTTCAGATCGGACGATCCGCATCCCTTTTCCTCCTCCCCCCAGAGCTGCTTTAATGATGAGGGGATAGCCAATTTTCTCTCCTTCAGACTCCAGATTCACTCCGAATTTCGCCAAGCCCGTCTTCCCTGCCCGACCCTCGGCCAGGGAATTTCGAATATCGAATTTTGAACCTGGGATTATGGGCACCCCAGCTTTCTCCATTGTCTCCCTCGCCTTGATTTTGTCCCCCACAAGACTCAGGGTTTTAGAGGAAGGACCGATAAACGTGATTCCTTCCTCTTCGCATCTTCGGGCAAACTCGGGATTTTCAGCTAAGAAACCATACCCGGGATGGATGGCATCGGTTTTGGATTGTTTCGCGGCTGCGAGGAGCGCATCAATATTCAAATAACTCTCCAAGGGGGGTGGAGGTCCAATCAGGATTGCCTCATCCGCCATTTGGACATGAAGACTTTTACGGTCTACTTCAGAGTAGACTGCTACTGTTCCGATGTCCAGTTCCCGACATGCACGGATCACCCGGCAGGCAATTTCCCCTCGATTGGCAATGAGAATCTTTTTCATCAGCGGATTCAGCGGATTTAGCGGATTTACATATAATCAGCGGATTCAACGAATTTTTAACAGATTCAACAGGTAATCAGCGGATTCAGCGGATTTCTCGGATTATTCTTATGATTAATTCAATTTAATTGATGGATTTTTTCACCGAATTTATTTATTGAAGTATTTATCCGTCTTTTGACTCTCCGCTCAATCTGGTTAATCCGCTTAATCCGCTGACACATTTAAGTTAATTCGCTGATTAATTTAAGGAACTCCTTCGGGGGACGTGTGGGTTTGCCGTTCGAATTCACGAATGAATGAATTGTATATCCGGTCGCAATTAATTCTTTTTTAGAATCATCCAACACCTCATATTCAATTTTTATTCTCACTGTGGGTTTCTCCTTGAGAAGAGATTTCACAGTAATCAATTCATCATATTGAGCTCCTTTTAGATAATTACAATGAGCCTCGATGACAGGAAGACTGATCCCATCCCGTTCCATTTCGGCATAAGGGAGACCCAACTCCCTCAGCAGTTCCGTTCGTCCTCGCTCAAAATACTCCAGGTATCGGGAGTGGTACGTAACTCCCATCTTGTCTGTATCCGCATAACTTACACGAATTTTTATCTCATTCGTAATCATTGAAACCACGTAACCACAGATAACGCAAAATCAATCTTCCTTATTGGAACCACGAGATTACACTGATTTTCACCCCGCCTTAGGCGGGGTGGTTACATATTTGCTCTCTCGTGGTTACCATTTAGGTTTTCTCTTTTCTAAGAACGCCGCCATCCCCTCCTGTGCCTCCTCCCCTTTTCTCAAATCCGCTAAGAGGCGGGCGGTATAGGTCACCGCCTCCTCCAGACCCATCTCCGGCACCTCCCGAAGGAGGCTCTTGCAGGCAGCAATGGCTTTAGGACCTCCAGTGAGAAGTTGTTCAATCCTCCTCTCCACAGCCTGGTCCAGTTGGTCCTCCTCCACCACCTCGTTGATCAACCCCGCTTCAAATGCCCGATCTGCAGTAAGCCGTTCCCCGGTGAGGAAAAACTCTCGACAGACCTTTTCTCCTACCCGACGGAGGATATAGGGAGAAATACAGGCGGGGATGACCCCGATCTTCACCTCACCGAAACTAAACTGGGCTCTCTTTGCAGCAATGGAGAGATCACATACGGCGACGAGCCCAGTCCCACCGCCAATAGCAGCTCCATTCACCCGGGCGATGGTGGGTTGGGGAAGGGAGTAGATGCGGTGGACCAGTTTCCCCAGTTCGAGGGTCTCCTTCAGGCTCTCTTCATAGGTAAAATTCTTCACCTCTTTCAGCCAGTTGATGTCCGCTCCGGCACAGAAGATCTCCTCGTTGCCCGTTATAATGAGGACTCGAACGTGTGGCTTTTCCGCGATCTCGCGAAACAGCTGTCCCAATTCGTGTCTCATTTGTGCATTGAGCGAATTTTTTTTCTCGGGCCGGTTTAGGCGAACGGTGACCACAAAGTGATTCTCTTCGTATTGAAGCGTCTGATACATAAGACTCCTTCTTTCTTCATTACAATCCAAAAAGTTGAACGACGTTGTCGCGTAAAAGCTTTCTTTTCGTCTCGTCTTTCAGTCCGAGCGCTTCGACTTGGTCCAGACTTTCTTTCCACGGCAGCCCGTTGGTTCCCCAAAGACAACGGTCCTGACCCATGCGGCTGTTGATGTAGTGGATGATTTCTGGCCGTAAATACTTCGGCATCCAAGCGTCGATACCAAAATAGACATTGTCCCACTTGTAGCAAACGGAAATCAGCTCTTCGACCCACGGCCAACCGGTATGAGCACCGATCATTTTGAGGTCGGGAAAATCGCTGGCGATGCGATCGAGGTAAATGGGCCGGGCATGTTCGCTGGGCATCGCTTCCAAAACGTGGCCAACTTGCATGGAAACGGGGATATTCAGTTCGACGCACTTCGCATAGAGCGGATACATCCTGGAGTCGTGCAGGGGAATATCAAATCCGTAAATGTGGATGTAAACTCCTTTGAAGCCAAGCTCCTTCACACTGTGCTCGATCTCGTGCAGCGACTCTTTGATGCGGAATGGATTGTAGCCAGCGAGACCGACGAAACGGTCAGGATAACGTTGCAGATATTGGGCAACTTCCGCAACCGTCGTGTCCATATACATCCACTTGTTACGGTAGGACCACATCTTGCACTGGGTAATGAAAACCTTGTCCACGCCGGCGTCGTCCATTTTTGCGATCATCGCCTCGAAGCTGTCGTATTGCGGCAGTCCGCCGATGGCGCGTTCCATGCGACAGATGAGCTCGCCTTTTTTTGCCTCGTTCCAACGACTGATAAATTCCGGTGTGGCCACGTAATACATGAAATCGATCGTTTGGATCCCGTTACCCATCGTTTCCTCCTTTGCGATTAAACCATCGTTAGTCCGCCGCTGACACTTATTGTTTGGCCCGTTATAAAATCGGCGCTGGAAGAGAGAAAGGAAGTCACCATTCAAGGTCAGATGGGTCCGCAAATGGATGGCCTCGTCAAAGCTCAAAATAGAAAGGCATTCTCGAATGGCATTGGGCCTTAGAAACTTGCTTGCCACCCTCCCCGGAAAACCCCACGGAACGACAGGCCAATTCCCGGGACCCAAGTGACGCTTCAAGAAATCCTCAAGATTCAGGAAGAGCTCGATTTCGTTCTCCCCTTCCAGGAAGCGAAGGATCTCATCACCGTATTTGGCACTCAGGCCAAAGGAATCCTCTCCTCGTGTCGCTAGAAGTTCGATAGCTTTTTTCGCTTCCGCGTCATCGACCGGCGCCAAACGTACCAAAATATCACCGCCCAGGCACTTAATGGCCACCGAACTCATCAGCGCCTCGGCGCCACCGCCGGTGCCCATATAGACATCCACGCCTGTTTCCGGGAAACAAGGCGCCAGGCAGGCAGCAAGA
>JADFOU010000336.1 GCA_022562655.1 candidate division TA06 bacterium | reverse complement strand
ATGGGCAATTAGAGGGTTTCCGCGTCCTCACAGGTCTCTCCTCGGATACTGAGAGAAGATCTTTCCATCCCATCCGTCAGATTCTGATGCAACTCCAGGTGGAAGGGAATCTCCCCATAGATCCTCAGAAATCTGAATCGGATGCACCCAATTCGGGTCAGCTCCCGGAAGAGGTGGAGAAATGGAGAATCTTCGATGAGGTAGCAGGGATTTTCTTGAAACATCAAGAGCCTCTCCTACTTCTCCTTGATGACTTTCACCTTGCCGATACCCTCACTCAGGATCTCATGGCCTTCTTGGCCCGCAGCCTCTGTAAAAGAGTTGGTAGAGTCGATGAGTTAATGAGTCAAGAGGCTCAGAACTCACAAAACTCAAAAACTCATACAACTGCAGTTATTATCGTTGTTGCCTATGAATCCAACTCAGGCGGACCGCCCGAAACCTTCTTACAGGGTACGAGAGGAATAGAAGATGTGAAAAAGATTAACCTGAAAAACCTCTCCCCTGAGGAGACCCGTATTCTTTTCACCCATCTCCTCGCCAAGGGTGAAGGACTTGAAGAGGTGGTGGATTGGATCCATCATCAGACGGGGGGATTCCCACTCCTGATCGAAGAAACCACGAAATGGCTCATCGCAGAGGGGATCTTAAAGTGGAGAAGGAGAAGGTGGACCTTCCACAAAGACCTCGTAGGGGAAGGTTTGAAACCTGCCCCTACAGAGATCGAGGGATTGATTTCCCAAACTCTCTCAAGGCTGGATGAGACCACAATGACCCTCCTTGAGGATGCTGCCGTCCTTGGAGATCTTTTCCCTGCACATCTCCTGAAGGAACTCACCTCCCTTTCGGATCAGAACCTCTTTCCCCTTCTGACCCACCTTGAAAGAGAACATCTCCTCCGAAGGGAACCCGGTCCGGGGGATCTCTATGCCTTCTCCCACCACTGGCTCAGGCAGATCCTTTATGAAAGGATTGACCCCCAGAGCCGGAGGGAGTCCCATCGAAAAATCTTGAGGGCCCTGGAGAAGACTCCAAAAGATGGTAATGAGGTGGCCCTCGCCTATCACGCCATCCAGGGGGAAATCCGAGAAAAATCTCTTCAATATGGAATGAAAGCAGGGGAATTGGCTGAAAGGTCTTACAACCACAGAGGCGCCCTGGAACTGTATGAAAAGCTCCTTCCCCTCTCGGAGGAGAATGGACTGGAACTGAATATTTTAGAAAAGATGGGGGATTTATATGAGAAGGTAGGAGATTATGAGAAATCTCTTACTCATTACTCCAGGGCTCTTCAGTTGGAGAAGAGAAAGCACCAACTCTCTCGACTCCATTTCATGATAGGTACGGTGGAGAGGAAGAGGAGCCGCTATTCTGAGGCTCTTGGGGCTTTTGATAAAGGGTTCTCCCTTTTAGAAGGCAAAAAGTCTTCTGAAGGAATCAGCCTCCTCAATGGTATGGGGTGGATCTATCGAGAGCAGGGGGACTATGAGAAGGCAACCGAAACTCTCTCCAGGGCAGAGAGAATGGCTCGGGAAACCAATGATCGAGAAGGGCTCTCCCTCTCTCTTCGGAACCTTGCGACGGTCTATTGGAACCAGTCGAATTTCAAAGAGGCAATCGCTGTGGGCGAAAAAGGTTTATCCATTGCAAAGGAAAATCAGGACGACTATCAAATCGCTACAGCCTGTAATAATCTCGGAATCTTCTACTGGAATCTCGGTGAATCGGAAGAAGCAAAAAATTACTACCTGAAAAGTCTTGAAATTCGAAAGAAAATTGGCGATATTCACGGTATCGGCTTGGTACATATTAACATCGGCATCCTCGATCAAGACAAGAGGATGTGGGAAGATGCTAGCCAGCACTTTGAGAAGTCCCTTGAGATCTTTGAAAGACTCAATGATCGACTGAACCTTGCCCGTCTTCGTAACAGTTTTGGTCTTCTCTGCTTTGCCCTGGGGAAGTGGGACAAGTCTTTTGTACACTTTAACAAGGGAATTGAGATTGCAAAAGACTTAGGTAACAAGATCTTAACCTCTGCTGCTTATCACAATTTGGGGCGGTTATATCTCTATCAGGGTGATCTTGATAAGGCGAATGAGAATTTGGAGACCGCCCTCTCTGCAAGAGAGGAAATCGGTGATGCGGAAGGAGAAGCTGCGAGCCTCCTGAACATTGCAATTCTGAAAACGGAGAAAGAAGATTGGGAAAAGGCCAATGCGATTCTCGAAAGGACTGAAAAAATTTACAAGGAAAAGGGGACCAAGAGCAATCTTTCTTTTTTACTCCAAACCCGCTCTCTGGTACATTTAAAGAAAAAGGAGATAGAAAAGGCCTTTCAGTACGTAGAAGAGGGGCTTGTAGTTGCGATCAAACAGAAAAACGAGGATGATATTGGTTCTTCCCATCGAATCCTCGGAGAGGTCTATGCTGAGATAGGTGAAAACGAAAAGGCATTGGATAATTACTCCAAGTCTATAGAGGTTCTTGAAAAAGCCATTAACCGCTACGAACTGGCTCAGACCCTCATCGCCTTGGCTCACTTTCATCTCTCCCACTGGCAAAAAACCCAGCACACCG
>JADFOU010000335.1 GCA_022562655.1 candidate division TA06 bacterium | reverse complement strand
GGTCCGGCTCAAAGAGCCTTTCGGTTTGAGGTGCGGGGAGTCCTAACTGCGCGGCTACTCGAGCAGCGGTTGAGGGGAGGAGCTGCATTAACCCAAAGGCCGATGCCGGGGAAAGCGCCTTAGGATCAAAAAGGCTCTCTTGACGAATCAACGCTAGTATCAAATAGGGGTCCAGCCCTCTCTTATCTGCCTTCTTCTGAATCATCTCCCAATAGACCAAGGGGTAGCGGTAACGTTCCAGCTCATCAGACGGGTGATGAGTCTGGTTGGCCAGGGCAACGCTGCGGGCATAGGCCCGGGTTCTGGCATACTCGCGTATCAGGATAAGGTTCAAAGAGAGATCCCCGCTGCTCAGAGTTTTGATTTTATCTAGCTCAGAGACGGCTAGATGGTCCAAAGAGATCTCGGCTAATTCCTGGGCCCGGGAGAGATGAAAGGAGACGCTTGGACTGAGGGGGGGAGTGGGGTTTGGAGAGAGGGGGGGGCTTGTCGCCTTTCTTTTCTCAACCACCACTCCCATTTTTTTCAGCATTCTGGTGGCCCGTCCCCTATAGTAGCCGGCCTCCTGTCCCTTTAGGACCTGGAGAAAAATCTGTTTCGCCTCTTCAGAACGCCCTATCCTCTCGGTCGTGCGGGCTTGCCAGTAAAGGGCTGCGGTTTTGTAGCGCGCTGCGCCTTTGTTTGCGGCGAGACCCTTAAAGGCGGTGCGTGCACGACTATAATCGGCTTGAATGTAATGGATCCACGCCAATCTCCATGCGGCCGCCTCGCGCAGTTGGCTGTCAGGAAATATCTTGGAAAAGTTCCGGTAAATGCGCAGGGCCTCTCCCGGTCTTTTCAGGGATTCGTAGATGCGCGCCAAGGCAAAAGTTGCGGAGTCGAGGAAAGCGCTTCTGGGGTAGCGTTCTTTCAGTTGCATAAAGTGCTCGAGGGCCCTGAGATTGTCATCCCGATTCCAATAGATCCGGGCCAGGCGATAGAGGGCGTTCGAGGCTTCAGAGCTTTTAGGATATTCCCGTACGATCTGACCCAGAATGGATATCGCTTTTTCTCCTCTCCGTGAACCTCGATAGACATTAGCCAGGCCCATGAGGAAGGGCGGACGGAGACTGCCCTCAGGGACAAGATCGAGGAGCTTGAGGTACACTCTTTCCGCTTCTTGATATTCTCGCTCCCGCAATAAGAGTTCCCCTTCGTCCGATAAGGCCTCGGGGCTCGTCAGGCCAAAGGGCTGTGGGTGCTGTTCTCTTAGCCTTTTCACCTCTTTTCTGGCCTCAGCTGCCCAGGGGGAGAGGGGGGAGGAATGGCGCAATGCTTGGTAAAGGGAGTATGCCTGGTTTATTTCTCGTTTGGCCTCGTATATCTGGCCAAGGAGATAGAGAGCCTCATCGGAAAATTCTTTTTTAACTCTCCCGGTTCGGAGTGTGCGAAGTTCCCCGATGGCTTTTGAGTAATTTTTCTCCGCCAGGGAGATTTTCGCTAACTGAAGCTGCGCATGAGAAGACCAGACGCTTTGAGGAAACCTCTGTTTGAGTTGAGCGAGATAGTTACGTGCGCTGCTCAAATTGTCGCGGTCCAGGGAGATCATGCCGAGAAAATAGAGGCTGTAGTCCTCCAAGGGTGATTTGAGATCTAAGGTTTTGAGAAAAAGATCCTCTGCCTGAGAGTGATCCCTTTGAGAAAAAAGGGCATAGGCCTTGGAAAAAAGCTCGCGGGACTCTTCCGCTTCGGAGTGGAGCTGATGCGGCAAAGAGAGGTAGAGAAGGAGGAAAAAGAAAGTTAAGAACCCTTTCATGACCTGTAGGCGAGTTTAAATGAGGATAAGAGAGGATTCAACTCCCTGATCCGTCGATAAGGGGCACTTGCTTCGTTGTCGCTTCGGGCTCGCATCCTCACGTACTGCTCCGTACGCTCGGGTGCAATCCCTCACTCCGCCTTGCACCCGCCGCCTTCTCGCCGGCCAGGGTTTTTAAGGCGTTGCAAGCTTGTGGACGGGTTAGGGTAAGCTGGGGCAGTATTGTAATTTTGGGGGATAAACATTATGGTCCTGTCAAAAAGGAGGGACTCTTTTGAAAATCGAGGGCAGTTACACCTTTAAGGCATCCAGAAAGCGAGTCTGGGATCTGTTGCTGGATCCGAAGATCATGGCTCAGTGTATGCCAGGATGTGATGGTCTTGAGGAGGTTGGCCCGGATCAATATGAGGCGACGATGAAGATCGGCATTGCAGCGGTCAAGGGAACTTACAAAGGAAAGGTCTCGATCAAAGAGAAGCAGGCCCCTGTCCACTATGTCCTGAGCGGTGAAGGGTCGGGAGGTCCCGGTTTCATCCAGGGGGAGATGGCCATAGACCTTGATGAGAAAGATGGTGAGACCATTCTCAGATACAGCGCGGACGCCAAGGTGGGGGGATTGATCGCAGGGGTAGGACAAAGGATGATTGGGGGGATTGCCAAAGTGACCGTGGAGCAGTTCTTTAAGAAGGTGGAGAGTTTTATTTAATGAGTTTGCGGCGTGGATCGATGGGAACGCCGTTAATGCGCACCTCATAATGAAGATGAGGATTTGTGCTTTTGCCCGTATTTCCGACA
>JADFOU010000029.1 GCA_022562655.1 candidate division TA06 bacterium | reverse complement strand
TCTACGTCTTACGTTCAAAAAGATGATATTCTACTGGGAGCCGTATCCGCATTTCACGACTCGTTTTGTCTTTATCCTGCTCGTGCTGCTGTCTCTCTTGGGCATTATCCTCTCCTGGAGGAAATATCCAGCTTCTAAAATCTTACTGTTCTCGATCCTCTATTTTTACTGTTCTACGGTGATATTCTTCAATGCACATCGTTTCACGATCCTCATACTCCCCTTTCTCATTCTCTATGCCAGTTCTACACTGGCTCACCTATCCCGACATAGACCAACAAAAAAAGCCAAAAAGAGGGTCTGTATCGTCCGCCATTTCTATTACCCACAAGATAGTCATGTTGTAAGAAATGCTGAATCGCTCAAAGAAGCTGGATATGAAGTAGAAGTAATCTGCCTACAAAATTGGGGAGAGAGAAGTCGTGAAAAAATCAATGGGATCGATGTTTATCGCCTTCCAGTTCGCCACCATCGAGGTTCTCTCCTTCGTTATCTCTTTGAGTATTCAGCATTTTTTCTCCTCAGCGGAATTGTCCTCACCTTTCGTTCCATAGTGAGACGCTATGATGTGATCGAAATTGATAACTTACCGGATTTCCTTGTCTTTGCTGCGATCATTCCAAAACTCTTGGGAGCAAAAATAGTCCTGTATATGTTCGAACCGATGCCCGAGATGTTTCAATCAAAATTCAGGGTAAAAAGGGAATCCCTTTCTATCAAACTCATCATTTTTTTAGAGCGATTGAGCACTCAATACGCTGATACTGTAATCGCCTTCTCAAAGACATTTTACCGTGTTCAGTTGAGTCGTGGTCTTCCCCCTTCAAAAGGAGCATTCATTTACAGTGTCCCGAATGATCGAATTTTTGAAGCCACCTTGCGTACCCTCCATGGAAAGACTGAAAAAAACGGTCTCATGCTCCTCTATCACGGTACTCTATTAAAACGATATGGTTTACAGGACTTAATTCAGGCAATAGTTCTTTTAAAAGACAGGATTCCCGGTCTCCACTTAGAAATTTTAGGAGAAGGCGAATACCTTCCAACTCTCTCCAATCTTGTGAAACACCTCGGTATCAGTGATCAAGTGCATTTCAGAGGATATATTCCATACAATCAGATTCCTCAAGCAATCAACAATGCTGATTTAGGTATCGTTCCAATGGTCCTTAATGACCATACAAACCTTACCATTCCAATCAAATTGTTTGAATACGTGGCTATGAAGAGACCGGTAATCGCCACACGAACTCAGGCGATTCAGGTTCTTTTTGATGAAAATTGCATTATGTATTTTGAATCGTCTAATGTGAAACAACTGGCTGACCGTATCTCTGATCTCTATTGCTCTCCTCAAAAACGTCAACAATTGGCTGACAAAGCATATACTCAATATCAAAAAATCAAATGGAGTTCTGTCAAAGAGAAGTACTGTCAGCTCATTGATCCATCCAGAGAGTCGGAATACCCTGATTGAAATCGGAAGGACACGAAAGAGAGTTTCGATGAATATTCCCAAGTTTTTTTACAATTCCCGCGGAGGTGTGAATCTCATGAAACGGGTTCCAACTCTTTTCTACCGTTTCGGCTTCACTTCAAAGAAGATTGAGAAAGCCCTTCATACCTACGTGGAGATTGTCCAGAGATTTGGATGTTCCCCAACCTTTCCCATAACGGCAACGACCTTGAAACGCCACCCCAAGTTAATCCAGAATCTTCAAAAAAGGGGTGTAGAATTTGCCATCCACGGCTACGTCCATACAGATTATTCTCAACTTTCTGAAAGAGAGCATAGAGAGCATCTCCAAAAGGCGGTACGGATCTTTAACCAGTGCGGCATCTTGTTTCAAGGCTTTCGCGCTCCCTATCTCAGGTGGAATGGAGAGACCCAGAAGGCGATTCGTCAATTTCCCTTTCTCTGGACTTCACACCAGGTTATGGTCTGGGATGTGATTGAACTCAAAGAATTTCCCCCTTCCTGTCAAAAAGCCTATGAGAAAGTCTTAAAACTCTATAATCCTCAAAGTGCCTCGCGCCATCCGGTCCTTCCGACCTCCATCAATGGCTTCATAGAGATCCCCGTCTCCATTCCGGATGATGAAGTCCTAATTGACCGCCTGGGTATTCGTGATCAAGACAAAATCTTTGAGGTCTGGAAAAAGATACTGGATGCGACTCACCAGCGAGGGGAGTTATTTGTCTTACAACTCCACCACGAGCGAATCCCTTATTGCGGTAAAGCATTGGAGATGCTTCTCCACTATGGGAGAGAAATGGATCCACCCATATGGTTGGCAACCTTGAGTGAGATCGCCCTATGGTGGAAAAAGAGAGAGAAATCCCTGATTTCTGATCGTTGGCCCGAAAAAGCAAAGAGTGCTTTTTCCGTATCAGGTGACATTGACTCCATTACCCTTTTCGATTTCTTTATGAGGATCTTTGAGGTCTAAGAACATGAATTCCTCTATTGGAAAAGAATATTATTGGGATATTGCCAACTCCACACAAATGGGGAGATATTTAACCACCATTGAAGAGGATTTCATATCCACTTATCTCAAAGGAGACGACCAGGTCAAGAGTATTTTGGATGTAGGTGGGGGAAGTGGTAGAATCGCTATTCCTCTAAATAACAAAGGATACAAAATCTTCGTGGTGGAAGCGGATCCCCTCCCCCTTCTCAAACTGAAATCGAAAAAAACGGAACTTCCAGCCATTTATGTTGGAAAATCATCAAAATTTTTCCCCTTCAAAAGTGGCACTTTCGACTGCATACTCTGCCTTCAGGTCATTGACCTTGCTGAAGAATCAGATTGGTTCTTTATCGAATGCCGCCGGATTTTGAAAGAACAAGGGACTTTTATCTTTTCCATCCTGAACGGAAATTCATACAAAGGGATCCTCAGAAAATGGCAATTGACAAGAGAGGTTGTGAAAGGTAAATACTGGAAAAAAAAGGAATACCAGAAAACCCTCTCGGAGATTCAATGCAACATAAAAAGAGCGGGATTCTCATTGATGCAGGCAAAAGGATACAACTGGATCCCTTTCACAAGAAGTTCTAATCAATGGACAATTCCTCTCTTCGCCTTTTTGGAAAGGATTATGGGACTCAACCTATTGACTTCTTTAAGTCCCTGGGTTATTCTTGTTGCGAAAAAGAAGGGAGTATAGATGGTGATCAAAAAAATAAACCCTCGTGAGGATGCGCGCTGGGATCTATTCGTAAATTCTCATCCTTATGGAACGATTTACCACCATTCTGCTTGGCAAGAGGTGATTGAACAAACCTATCATCACACCCCTTCCTATTGGGTTCTTGAAGATGAAAATCATTCTATTCGTGGAGGGATCGCCTTTTTTCTTATTCGAAGCCCTTTAACCGGGAATCGAGCAGTCTCTCTCCCCTATTCCGATAGTGGAGATCCTCTTGTAGATACCGTTCACGATTTAAGAGTACTCTTTCGAACTCTTCGGGAGGAGATGGACGAAAACCTCTCCTATTTTGAGATCAGAACATTTCGGGGAAGTGCGATGCTCGACAATCGACTATTTCAAAAGAAAGATTATTACAAATCCTTTCTACTCGACTTGAATAACTCAACTGAGGATCTCTGGAAGGGGTTCCATCCGAAAGCGGTACGCTACGCCATTCGAAAAGCGGAACGGTCCGGAATCAGGATCCGAGAGGGAAAAGACGAGAGGGACATGCAGACTTTCTACCGCCTTCATGTAAAAACCCGAAGGCGCCATGGGGTACCCCCCCAACCCTATGCCTTCTTCCAAAATATTTGGAAGATTTTAGTCTCAAAAGGTCTCGCTTTTCTCCTACTTGCAGAAGTCAAGGGAAAAGAGATTGCAGGAAGCCTCTTCCTTCACCACAACAAAACCCTCTATCACAAGTTTAATTCCTCAGATCCAGAATTTCTTCACTATCAACCCAATCATCTCTTACTTTGGACGGCAATTCAAAGAGGCTGTCAAGAGGGATTCCAATGGCTCGACTTTGGAAGAACCTCTCCGGACAACCAGGGATTGATGGAATTTAAACGACGCTGGGGAACACGGGAAATGGCAATGCCTTATTTCTATTTCCCGGAGGTGCGAGGAATTACATCAACAGAGGAAAGGAGCTTCAAATATAGACTCATGACCACTTTCTGGCGCAAGGCGCCTTTGGCCTTGAACAAATGGGGTGGGAAGATTCTCTATCGCCATCTTGGTTAAAGTAGAATATTTAGATAGTGTACGTAAGCCAAATAATAACTTCACTTAAATGCATACTGTCGGTCTTATTGGTTGTGGTTATTGGGGGCCCAATATCCTTCGGGTCCTCCACAAGAATTCGGGTTGCAAAGTCAAATGGGTTTGCGACCTCGACGAGGAGAAACTCGCCCGTATGAAGAAGAGATACCCGAATGTGAGGAGTACCCAAAGATCAGAGGAGATCCTCGAAGACCCAGAAACGAAAGTCCTATTGATCGCAACCCCTGTAAATTCCCATTTTTCTCTGGCCAAGGAATGTCTCATGAGGGGAAAGGATGTTTTCGTAGAGAAACCTTTTACCGCCTCTGCCCAAGAGGCTGAGATCCTCATCGATCTCGCAAAGAATAAGGACCGTATCTTGATGGTGGGCCATGTCTTTCAATATAGTCCTCCCGTGGTCAAAATCAAGGAGCTCATTTCAAATGGAGAACTGGGAAGGATCTGTTTTATCACTTCGTCGCGAGTAAATCTCGGCATTCATCGAAAAGATGTAAGCGTCCTCTGGGACCTCGCCTCCCATGATCTCTCCATCATTCTCTTCTGGTTAGACGATGATCCAATCAGGGTCTCCGCTGTGGGAAGGGGCTATATCCTTCCAGATCTTCCTGATGTTGCTTTTCTCAACCTGTCTTTCTCTTCAGGAATCATTGCCAACATCGAGGTTTCCTGGCTTGCTCCCACGAAGCTCCGCAGAACAACAATCGTTGGATCGAAAAAGATGCTCATCTACGATGATATGGCTAACCTCGAAAAGATCAAGGTCTTTGACAAAGGGGTGGAATTCAAAAATCCAGAAACTTTCGGAGAATTCCAGTTGAGTTACCGAACGGGAGAGATAACCTCGCCGATTCTCGAAAATACCGAACCTTTACAGGTAGAACTTCGTCATTTTCTCGACTGTGTGGAGACAAGAATGAAGCCAAAGACAGACGGGATGAGTGGACTGAGGGTTATAAAAATATTGGAATTAGCAGAAAGATCCCTACAAAACGGAGGCGAACAAATAGAAGGATGGAAAAATGGCTAAATCGTTACACCTGTCCTGACGACAGGTCAGGATTGAACCATTTACCAAACCATGTCCCGAGCCAAGAGATTGCTTCCCCCGCCTGTGGCGGGGTCGCAATGACAGGTGAGGGGACCTATTGCTAATGATCATTTAACTGATATTAAAGATGAAAAAAGTTTTGATCATCTCACGAGAGGGGATTCATCGAGAGGGGTATCGTTTTATAGGATTTGTCGAGGAGGGAGAAAGGATCCATTCGAAGATCCTGAATACACGAGGGATCGCTGAAGACCTAAGTCCCCTCATCGACAAGAATTCAATAGATGAGGTATACTTAGCCTTTCCTTCTCTGACTCCAGAGGAGATGTTTCACATTCGAGAACAATGTCCCAAAAGAGTTAAGCAAATTCATTTCGTTTCGAACCTCTACGATTCCCTCTCTCATAGGATCAACTTGAAAACAATCAATGGTATCCCCCAGCTAACCTTGAAAGGAAACAAAATCAAAGGACTGCACCGGTTGATCAAAAGAAGTGTGGATCTTTTGGGTTCAGTCTTGGGCATACTCCTATGTGCTCCCCTCTTTTTCATCATTGCAATATTGATCAAAGGAACGATGCCTGGCCCAGTCTTCTTCCGCCAAAAAAGACTTGGAAAAGATGGTAAGAAGTTCATCTTCTATAAGTTCCGAACGATGAATGAAAATGGAGAAAATCCCCACAAAGAGTTTATGGCAAATTTTATCAAAAAAAGTGGGAGCTCTCGAGGAACTTACAAATTAAGAGAAGATTCTCGGATTACAAGACTCGGATACTTTCTCAGACGCTCAAGCTTGGATGAATTACCTCAACTCATCAATGTCTTTCGAGGAGAGATGAGCTTGGTTGGACCCAGGCCCGCAATCCCTTATGAAATCATCCACTACCAGGAGTGGCACAAACGAAGGTTGTCTGCAAAACCGGGTATTACAGGCCTCTGGCAGGTCTCTGGAAGAAGCTCTGTTTCCTTCAATGATATGGTTCTTTTGGATCTCTATTATATTGACAATTGGTCTCTCTGGCTCGATTTTCTCCTCCTTATAAAAACCATCCCAGCAGTACTTACAGAAAAAGGAGCGTACTAAAACTAACATTGAAAAATTAGTCCGCCTTAGGCGGACAAAATTAGCATCTTAAAATGCTAAATATTAAAAAATAATCACTATGCAACTTTTTGTTTACGAGGATGAAAAAACAGTAGACCTTCTCCCTCTCGTCCTTCTCAGACCCATCTTTGACCTCCTCATCGGAACGACGACCCTCTTAGAAAAGATTCAGAAAGTCTATCCCCAAACGAATCCTCATCTCCTTACCAGAGGAGAATTGGCTCCAACGGTAAAAGAGAAGTATCCTTCTCTCACCTGCAATGAATGGGAATCCGCATTCGGAAGACAAAAAGAAGGCCTTTTCCTCAATGGAAGAACTCTCTTTTCCCTAAAAAATAAAATTCCCCTTCTAGGAAAGGAGGAAGTCTTTTTATCGGAGGAAGAGATCATCGGTTTCCGGATATCCTCCGATCGCCTTTCTCCCAAAAAGTTAGAGATTCCTTTTAAAGAAAACTTTGCCAAAGAAATTTTAAAGAACCTTCCAAAGAGGGAAGTCAGGGCGAAAACGATCCAACATCTTTGGAATCTCATTGAATGGAACGGGTCCTTGATCACTGAGGAATCTGACTTCCTCGGAACAGGGAAGATAGAAGGAACCTTGGATGAGAAGGCGGCGATTCAAGGAGATCCCTCTTCCCTCTCCATTGGAAAAGGATCAAAGGTCGGTCCCTTCTGTCTATTAGACCTCCGTGAAGGACCTATTCTGGTCGGTCAAGATGTTCAAATCCTTCCCCCAACTGTGATTGAAGGCCCAGCCTTTATTGGCGACGGTACTCATATAGATGGAGCAAAGATTCGAGGAGGAACATCCATTGGTCCCAATTGTAGAATTTCTGGTGAGGTGGAGGAAACGATCTTCCAAGGATATTCCAACAAACATCACGAGGGTTTTCTGGGCCATTCCTATATCGGGGAATGGGTCAACCTGGGCGCTGGAACCACAAATTCTGACCTGAAAAACAATTATGGCGAAATAAGAGTCGTGATCAATAGCAAAGAAATGAATACAAGAAACATAAAAGTTGGGTGTTTCATTGGAGATCATACCAAGACAGGAATAGGAACTCTCATCAATACGGGCGCTGTTTTCGGAATATTCTGCAACCTTTTTGGGGGAAAAGAGATTAGCCCTAAGTTTGTTCCCTCCTTTTCATGGGGGGTAAGAGAGCCCTTTGCATCCTATCGAATTGAAGAGGCAATCGATACGGCAAGGAAGGGGATGGGACGGAGAGGTGTTGAAATGACGAAAAACTATGAAGATCTTATCCGAGAAACCTATGCCAAATTCCATCCATCATCGGATTAAGCGGATTAATGGAATGAAAACTGTTGATCATGCGAATCTTATGGGTGTGGACTTAGGAGGAACAAACATCAAGGCAGGAAGAGTCAATCCCGATGGAGAAATCCTGGAAAGTCAAATTGTTCAAACAGAAGCCTCTCGGGGTGTTCGATGCCATTATCCATCGTGTAATCGAAATCATCCAAAATCTTTCAAATTCTTTTAGGATCTCAACCATAGGAATCGCAGTTCCGGGTCTGGTTGATCCCGAACGGGGAATTGTCCGTTCCCCTCCCAATTTCCCTGATTGGAATTCAGTCCCCCTCAAGGCTCACCTCGAAGAGACCTTTCAAATCCCTACCTTTATAAACAACGATGTGAACATGTTTACCTATGGAGAGTGGCGCTTTGGTGCCGGGAAAGGTGCGAGGAATCTTCTCTGTATCACATTGGGAACAGGGGTGGGAGGAGGAATTATCGCCGAGGGAAAACTCTATCTGGGAGGAGAAAAAAGGGCGGGGGAGATCGGGCACACCATTCTTGATCCTGATGGACCTTCCTGTAAATGTGGAGGGAAGGGTTGTCTGGAAGCCTTCGTGGGGGCTGAGGCCATCAAGAGAAGGACGATCCTCTTGATACAAGAGTCTATGGGTTCAAGTGAGTCCAGGGAGTCAGGGAGTCAAGACTCCAGAGACTCAATTATCCTAAGAGAGGTGGAGGGAGATTTCGAGAGAATCAGCCCTGAGGTGATCTCTCAAGCGGCTAATCAAGGTGACCCCCTCGCCATTCAGATTCTGAAGAAGGTGGGTGAAGAAATTGGGATTGCTCTCACCAATGCCATTGCTCTCTTGGATCCAGAGCGGATTGTCATTGGAGGAGGGGTTTCTAAAGCAGGTGAGGTTCTCTTTGAGCCCATCCGAAGGACGATTCGGGAAAGGCTTTACACGATGAAGACGGGAATGGTTGAGATTCTTCCTTCGGAATTAGGAGATGAGGCAGGGGTACTTGGAGCAGCTATTTATGCTTATGAGACCCTTGAGGGATTCGTAAATACTAATTTGTGAATTCATCAATCAGAATCACAATGAATCAAGGCTCCATAAAGAGATACTGACGCCAGCGGATATCTGAAATTTCTACGAAGGAATGAATAAAACTGAAAAAGTGAGGCCTTCTGGGCTTTTTGATAAGGGTCATCCCAGCCTCTCTGAGCGTTCGATGCCCTTTCTTCTTATTGCAATCTGCACAGGCGCAGACTAAATTTTCCCAGGAATCTGATCCCTCTCGAGTTTTAGGAATGATATGATCAGTCGTCATAGGACCATCGGTCCTGCCGCAGTATTGACACTGATGACTATCCCGCTTGATAATATTCTTCCGTGAAAGGGTGATTGCCTTCCGGGGCGCTTTAATGAAGAAGACAAGCCTCACGATACTTGGAAGTGAAAGGCTCGTCGAGACGGAGTGGATCTGAAGCCCATCATACTGTTCTACAACCTCTGCCTTGCCGAGGAAGACCAAGACAATGGCTCGCCTTGCTTTTGTAATCGTCAAGGGTTCATAATTCTGATTCAAAACTAAGACATAACGATTCAACATCTCTTCATCACCTTGGTAAAGGCGCCCGTTCTTCGATGTTATAGTCGAAGCGGAATGTATAGAAGCGAAGGTCAATACTGTCAGGATAAGATAACTGGATAATGATCTCTTGGCCGGGCCTCCTGACTATGGAAATATCCTCTTCATACAGAATTACGTGGACCTTTTCCCCTTTCCGTATGATCTGCTTTAAGATTTCTTTGTCTGAACGTGAACCAGCAAATCGAGCCGTCTCCCTCACTTTCTCCTTGATCGCCTGATAATGTGCCTTGAGAATAATCCACTTGGTTGCGGTATACCCGAGAAGGGAAAAGATCACAAGAAAGATCAGAACTTTGACAAAACTGACCCCTCTCTCATTCATCAAAATCCCTCCTTCTCAATTCTTTCTTTTTCAATCCTAAACTCTGCCCGTTTGATCTGAGTCTTTACATACTCCTTCCACTTCGGATTGGTCAGATGGATTCGGTAGATTTTAATTGCTTTCTGGTACTTTCCTTTTTCAAAATACAGGTCCCCTTTTAGAACTTCGAAAGGTGTGAGGTCATTCATCTCTAAGGACAACGCATACTTCAGTTTCTGTTCAGCCTTGGAAAACTGTTTTTGTTTTATGAAGAGATTAATTAAATAGTAGTAGGGTATAGGTTCCATTGGTTTTAGAGAAATCGCCTTTTCAAAATCCCTTACTGCAATACTATAAGATTTTAGTTCTGTACAGCATTTACCCATATAGATATAGAGATCCGCGTTATCCGGCTCCCTTTGGCTGATATAAGTGAACTCTGCCAATGCCTTTTTGTGTTTATCGGTCTCAAAGTAGGCTTCTGCTAATAACCTTCGTGCTTTCAGGTCATCAGGATCTTTCTTTTTGACTTCCATTAACTCCTGAATCGCAAGTGGAAAATCCTCCTTCTCCATATAGACCCGTGCCAAAGAGCGCCGAATATGAAGATCTTGTGGATTATAGAGTTTTGCTTTCTGGTATTCCTGAATCGCATTATCCCACCGTTTGATCTCTTCAAATAGGGAGCCCAACGAGAGATAACCGGTAGGATCCTCCGGCTGCAACTCGATTCCTCTTTGATAATGCTCGATTCCCTGATCAAAATCCCCCATCTTTCGAAAGACATAACCGAGTCCGAAAAAGAGTTTGGGTTCCTTGGGAAGGGCAGTCAGTCCCTTTTCATAAGTGGACTTTGCCATCTCCCAGTTCTCTTGTGCAATATAGACTTGAGCAAGACCGATATAGGCATCCATATAGGTCGTGATTTCCTCAACGGCACATTTGAAATTGACGATGGCATCCTCAAACATTCGATTTTTCAGATATTGATAACCGTTATTGTAGCACCGTTTTGCCTTTTCCAGTGAAGTCCTCTGGTTTACAGGAGGAGGAGGCTCTTTCTGATAGGATGCACATCCAAATAAGGCAATGGAAAGCAATAGGATTGAAAGATAGAAGATCGATCTTCCTATTTTGTAATCTCGTAATCGTATGATCTTCCATCTATTCTTCATTGGGATTTTCTCCTGTTTCTTTGGCTTCGCGTTGGACCCGAATCACAAGGGGTGTTTCCCAGCGATCTTTTGCCTTCACTTCAATGAAGTATGCTGTTAGAGAATCCGGGGTTAGATAAATGGGTCCCTGAGAGAAGGACTCCGTTACAAAATCCTCCCAACCCTCAACGAATTTTTCCAGACGTTCCCCCAGGTCGGCTCCTTCCGGAGGGTAACTCCCCTTCTCCACCCAGTATTGTTCAAGTGAGTTCTTGATCCGATTCAGGGATCTCTTCGCCTGTCCCAGGAGGGCTTCATCCCGATACCCTCCTCCCCCACAACCGAATAAGACTATGACTAATGAAAAATGAAAAAAGCCGAATATCGAACTGAAAAGTCTCTTCAAGCTTCGTCTTTCTCTATTTTTCAATGGGATTTTGTCATTTGTCATTACATTTTATGGTGGAGCCGACGGGATTCGAACCCGTGACCTCCTGACTGCCAGTCAGACGCGCTCCCAGCTGCGCCACGGCCCCATTTCTTTATTATAAATAACACAGAAGGGGCGGACTGTCAACCCGAAAAAGAGAATTGTATGGGATTAATCCCTCAGAATCGAAGGGAGGAGGAAAAGAAGGGGAGAGAAGAGCCCCTGCCTCAAGAGGAGGAGGGACCCGTTTAGACGGCAAGGACTTTCAAATCAATTCATTTCCCGCCAGGAGAGTGTGGTGATATTATATAAATTTCGTTTCTTGAATAGCTCCCACTGAGAAAAACTGGGATCGCGGTAGACATCCAACAAAACGATCACCAGATCCTTGTCAATGGTCCCGTTCCCCCCGACCATCACATATCCATGAATGACCGGGTTTTTTCCTTCAACAACAAGGTTTCCTAATTGCGATTGGAGACCTGCTCGGACGAATAGACTGTCATTGGCAAGGGTAATATTGTACTGAGCAATGATCAGGGAGCTTTCAAGGATACTGTTCAACTCAAAAGGAACTGTCAAATCATTATAGATCGTCACATTCCCAGGCGTGGTAATATAGACAACCCCGAGGAGAATGCTATCAATCACGACGTCCATACTATCCGCAAAATAATATTTCCCCTCGAAGGTATCTGATATGCCTCCTCTATAGTGGGCGTCCCCATTATCAAGTTCCCACTTTTCAAAAGGAGAAATACCAAGGTCGCCAGTATAGACGATGTCGTACCCGAGATCGTCTCTCCAACGGACCGTATCTTCGAAATCAACAACGAGGAGGGCTTTGGGGGGCTGTTCGGTGAGTATCTCTCCCGTGACATAAGAGAGGGTATCCTCGGTGAGACTCACCTCCCCATGGGCTTTGACTTCCCCGTGAATACGAGGGGTTTCGTAGAAAATGATATTTCCATTGGCGATAAGGTCCCCCTCCTCAGTAAATTCACTAAAATTAATGCTCACCTTGGGGTAGTCCTCCCAGTCGGTGCCAACCGCACCAAACTGGTCGATTCGGGCATCAAAAGGGAGCCTGTCAAGGTTCCATTTATACTCCCTTCCGCTGTCGGGCCCTGTCGCCCAGGTGGCATAGAACCCCCACTCTGTGGAATCAGTCTTAACCTTAAACCTATCGAAAATATTGTCTTCGTCTTTATCTACATAGATATCAAACGGAGAGGTCGTCTCTCTTTTGATGAGAGGGGTTGTGGTCCCGTAGTTCGAAACTGCTCCGTTGGCGTAAAAAGTGATGGGACTGCCTGTGAACTCTGCATTACCCCCGAAATTCAAGGAACCTTCAACCTCGGGATTGGTCTTCTTCATCGTCGTCTCTACCACAATGGTCCGCTCCATCCCTCCGCGCCGAGCCGTAGATCGGACCTGGACGATGGGGAAGAAATTGGGCAGTGTGGGAGGAATGGTGTCCAA
>JADFOU010000334.1 GCA_022562655.1 candidate division TA06 bacterium | reverse complement strand
TGATTATTCCATTGTCCAGACGCCACCCTCTTTTCCTTCCTCGCTGAATGACCTGGCAACAGAAAATCCCCCTTACCTCGCACAGGAGATTACAGACAGCAGCTGGACAGCAGTTAACATAACAAACCTTCCGGACCCTCCACTAGGCCTTATAGTCTTGCCAGGATATAAGGGGTATACCTTCCTCTATCGGCCAAGACCAATGAGCAACATATATGACGATTACTCACTCTTCGCGCTTCCGAAAACGGAAGGAAACAGCGGAGTTCGTTATTTCGTCGTCGATGCTTCTGGAATGGTTAGGGAAACTGGGTATGATGATATTTTTACAGGGTCGGGGGGTGGAAAACGCCCCTAACAGACCATGGGTCTGAATTCCTCACTTCAAATGCTCCCAAAAACTGAACTTTGACTTTTCCGATAAAACTTAGACAGGTATTGCTTTATTCTCGAGCGCTTCATCCTCTTTAAACTTCACAGAGACAATCTTCGAAACACCCGTCTTCTCCATCGTAATCCCGTACATCACATCGGCCATCGTGATGGTGCGCTTGTTATGCGTCACGAGGATAAATTGGCTTGCATTCACAAACTCCTCAAGGACCGAGGTAAAGCGGGCGACATTCGATTCATCAAGAGATGCATCGATCTCATCCAAGACACAGAAGGGGCTCGGCTTTTCTTTGAAGACGGCAAAAAGGAGTGCGATGACCGTCAAGGCCCTTTCGCCGCCTGAAAGGAGGGAAACGCTCTGAAGTTTCTTCCCGGGCGGGCAGGCTAAGATTTCGATGCCAGACTCCAGGACATCCTGTTCATCCAGAAGGAGGAGTTTGGCGTCTCCTCCCCCAAAGAGGAGCCTGAAGTACTCTTGAAAATGAGTTTGGATATGATGAAACGTGGTCAGGAAAAGTTCCCGGGTGACTTTATTGATCTTTTGGATCGCTTCATGAAGAGATTGTTTTGCCTTTTCCAGATCCTCCTTTTGACGGGTTAGAAATTCATTCCGCTTCTTGAGTTCCTCATACTCTTCGATCGCAACAAGGTTGACCGGCCCCATCCGGTCGAGTTTTTCCCGAAGCTTTTCGATCTCGGGACGAACAGCCTCGACATCCAAGCTTTCCCCTTCCTCCGATACCGATGTCAGTTCAACTTTATAGGTGAGCCGAAGCCGCTCTTCCATCGCCCTGATTTGATACTGTACCTCCTGTTCCTTCATTTCAAGGTCATGGAGGCTCCTCTGGATTTGAGTGAGTTGCTTGTCATAAAGATCTGTCTGATCCCGCAAAGAGAGCTCTTCTGTGAGCTTCGCCTTTTGACCCGCTTCTGCCTCATGCCATGCGCCCTCCACACTTTCACTTTCTTGAAGGAGACGCTTCTTTGCCTCTTCAAGTCGTGCGATCTCCTCCGTCAGCTCCTCGACCCGTTGAACGCTCGATTGCGCCTGTTGGTCTCTGGAAGCGATCGCGGTGCGTTTATCCTGAAGGGTCGTTTCAAGAAGCGCATAGGATCTTTTCTGATCTTCATACCGATTGGCAATAGACGTTAAGGCGGTTTTCACCTCTGCAATCTGGATGAGGGTCTTTTCTCGTTCGGAGCGCTTTTCTCCCACAAGAGACTGGTGTCGATCGAGTTCCCCTTGAACGGCTTGATCTTCTTCTTCAAGGACATGGAGACATTCGGTGAGGGTCTTTTCTTTCTGACGGACCTCCTCCAATTCCCCTTTCACCTCTTGAAGCTCAAGAACAACCAGTGCGGTCTCCTCCTGAATTTTCTTCTCTTCGGCCAGAACCGTCTCAAAGAGATTCTCCTGATTGGAAAGTTCCACTTCAGACTGATGACACGTATTTGTCTTCTGTTCTAAAAGGCACGCTTTCTCCTGTTGTGTCGCTTCGAGACGTTTCTCTTGATCTAAAGACGCGTTGAGGAGTTTCTCGGCCTCAGCAATCTCAAAACGGAGGGCAGCGATCTTCCTCTCCCGTCCGATGAGACCCAAGCTTTCGGAGATCGGACTTCCACCCGTCAGGACTCCGCGCCGATAGAGTTCGCCCTTTGGGGTCACCATTGTTTTATCGGTGTCTCGAAAAGAGATCTTTTCAACATCCTCGACGATCCAGGCTCCCCCAAGCAAAGATGAAAGGATCGCCTGATGCGCCGGAGCGATCTTCACCTTCTCTAACGCATTCCCCTCCCCGGGCCGTTTCTCTTTAAAACAGGAGCGGACGATAAAACTGACCCTCCCGAACCCTTTCACTGCTAAGTAGCGGATCCCTTGCCGGGCAGCCTCTTCATCTTCCACCACGAGTGCCTGAACCATGGGACCCAAGAGCTCTTCAATCGCCCGTTCATAACCGGGTGTGACTTCAAGGAGATCTGCAAGGACGCCATGACATTTTTGGAACGTAGGATTTTGTCTCTCCATTTCTTTTAAAACAGATTTCACCCCTTGAGAAAAACCTTCATAGTTTTGCTTCGCTTCTTCGAGAAGCTCACATCTTGACCTGAGGGCCGTCAGTTTATCACGCAAACTCTGAATCTCTGTCCGAAGGGTCTTGAGGGTCCTCGAAAGGGTCTCGATCTCCTCTTCTAAGATCTTCTT
>JADFOU010000028.1 GCA_022562655.1 candidate division TA06 bacterium | reverse complement strand
CGTCACGTTCGAGCCTTCCGGCGACGGCATCGCCACGGAGTTGCGAGTCCTGCCACCGGGCGACACGTCCCCCAGTTCTCGCCAGTCCGCCTAACGGCGGTGTGCGTGACCGCGCTCGAGCAGAACGGCGGCGAGATGGCGGCGGGGTTCAACCGAGGGATTTTGTTCCTTCTTGGAATGCCGTATCTCGTGTTCACCGCCATTGGCGCGTCTTGGTACTTGAAGCGGAGACGTAACCGGTTGATCGAGTCTCTTCCTGCGAAGCAATAGGCCCTCGCGCACTAGCAAGGGTGCTGAACCAAGAACCGCCGCGCGAGCGCTTCGCGCCGCCTGCCCAATTGCTGATTCGCGGGAAAATAGGGACGCTTCTAATATTATGACATATTGAGAAAATGTGAAGCGTCCCCATTTCTTTGTCTACTTTCCCTTCTTCTTGGGCTCAGGAACGCAGCAGCAGGCCATTCCAAATCCTGGAAATCCAGCAGCAAATGTCTCAGCCCACTCTTTGGCCCCCTTTCCCTCTACTTCGATCCGAATTCCCTTATCGGTCTCTAAAATCCGAATCTCGTGAAGCACCTTCTCCATCTCTTTCACCCCCTTTCGTGAACAGGAATATTGGTTAAATTGTTAAATGGTGATCGGTTAAATTGGCTAACTTCAAAAGTGGAATAAAGATAAAGTTATAATTATATCCGAATATTTCTATTTACAAATATAACGCCCTCTCCCCTATTTGTCAAGACTTTTTCAAAAATATTCTAAAAATTGCTTGACTTTTATTTTAAATAGTTATATATAATTATAGATACTCATGTTCACTTCAAAGTGAAATCTCGTATTTTTGGGATTTGACTTTTTAATGCAGGTGATTCCGATGAAAGAAATCTTACTACGTTTCGAGGACTATCTTCGGGTAGATCTCGGTTTATCCAGGAACACAATTGCCGCCTACTTGTCAGACTTAAAAAAATATCTTCGCTTCCTTGAAAACATTCATAGGAAGATTTCCAAAGTCAGGGATCAAGAGATCGAGGATTTCATATTGCACCTTAAGAAGAAGGGGCTTTCCCCTGCCACTCTCTCCCGTCATATCACGACCCTAAAGGTCTTCCACCGTTCCCTCATTGTCGAGGGACTCTCTGATTATGACCCCACTTTAAAGGCTGAGACTCCAAAGCTCTGGAAGCGTCTCCCGGGTGTCCTCAATCCGGATGAAGTCTTCGCAATTCTCCAGACCCCAGATTCTTCTACACCTCTCCGGCTCCGGGACAAAACGATGTTAGAGGTACTTTATGCCTGTGGGCTACGGATTTCAGAACTCCTCACCCTCAGGATCAGCGACATCCACTTTGACGAAGGGTTTGTCCGATGTTTGGGCAAAGGGTCCAAAGAGAGGATGATCCCTATCCACTCAACAGCCCTCCGAATTCTAACCAAGTACCTCAAGGAAGCCCGTGGGAGTTTGGGAAAGAACCAAGTTCCTGAGGTCCTCTTCCTCAATGCCCGAGGGAGACCCCTCTCCCGAATGGGTTTTTTGAAGATCCTGAAGAAGATTGTTCAACAGGCAGGGATCCAGAAACGGGTCACCCCTCATACTTTCCGCCACTCCTTCGCAACCCACCTTTTGGAGGGAGGAGCTGATCTCCGCTCCGTTCAGGAGATGTTGGGTCATGCCGACATCTCCACTACCCAGATCTATACCCACATTGATCGACAATACCTCAAGGAAATCCACCGAACGTATCATCCGAGGGGATAGAAAACACCACAGTTAAATGGTTATATGGTTAAATTTAACTATTTACCCCATTGCTATTTAACCGCCTTTAAGATTGACAATAGGGGGAAATTCTGATAATCTCATCAGCGGATTAAACAGATTCAAGAGATTTAATACTATCAATCCGCTAAATCCGCTGATGAACGAGATCTTAGATGCCGAAGTGATTCAGAAGGGACTCACCACCTCCTTTCTTGGGAAAAAGATTTACGCTTTTGGCTCCCTCCAATCTACGCAAGAGACAGCAAAGCGCCTCGCCAAAAATGGAGCTCCGGAGGGAAGTGTAGTTATCGCTGAACAGCAAACCGCTGGACGTGGGCGTTTCGGAAGAACCTGGCACTCCCCCAAAGAAGGGTTGTGGGTATCCCTCATTCTCCATCCAAAGATCCCTTCCCAGAAGGTTCCGTTTCTTTCCCTTCTCACTGCTCTCAGTGTCACCGAGGCGATTCGCAGGACTACTTCTCTTCTTCCCACCATCAAGTGGCCCAATGATGTCCTTATCAATGGGAAGAAGGTCTGCGGAATCCTCCCCGACCTTGAGACCAGGGAGAATAATAGCAATCTTGTCATCATAGGCATTGGGCTCAATGTGAATCAATCCGATTTTCCCCTTGATTTAGAAGAAACGTCTACCTCCCTCCATTTGGAATTGGATCGCCCCATATCCAAAACACTCTTATTACAGGAATTGTTATTGCGGTTTGAAGAGAACTACATCATCTTCCTCAAGGAAGAGACAATGGAACTTCTGGAGAAAATTAGAGGCTTCTCCTACTTCATCGGAAAGCGTGTCACTGTGGATCTGAAAGAGAAGGTTTTAGAAGGAGAAGTGATCGACTTGGATGAGGAAGGGAGGCTCGTTTTGCGGTTAGATAGCGGTCTCATTCAACGAGTTGTTGCAGGGGAAGCTCGATTGGTGAGATAACCAAAAGACAGTAGTCGGTTGTCAGTTATCAGTGTTCAGTAACCAGATGTATACCCAAATTTCAGTAGGGAGTAATCACCTCGACACGAATTAGAAATATTGTGGAGAATAATAGTTTAAACGAGAAGAATTTATTCGAGGAGGAAATGAATCCTTGTGCTCGAATCGGAAATTCTCTGGATCGAATGGAAACTTATCTGGGACTTTGTCATCGGTGCCGCTCAATCCTACATCTCAAGAAAAGGTTTGCCCTCACCGGCAGGGCTTTTGGGATGACGTCATTTTTAGTGTTTTTGAGTTCCTGGCTCCTCTCTTTCCAGGGCAGATTTGGCATTCATACGGATTGGCTTCGGCTCTCCCCTCTATCTCGGGGTGATCAGCGGGCTATTCACCTCTCTTGTGGCCGTATTGTGGAAAGGAATTCGGGATAACAGAAAGAGTCAGTGGATTCAACATATTTCATCGGATAAAAAATTGACCGATGCTTTTAGCCATAAACATTGGAAACACCAATGTCATTCTGGGTCTCTACCGGGAATCCAAACTCCTTTCGACTCGGAGGCTTACCACTCGACCCGCCATCACCTCGGACGAGTGCTCCATTCTTGTTCAGGAACTTGTTGGTAATTCAAGGGTAAAGAATATCACGGGTGTTGTCCTCTCCTCTGTCGTCCCTTCCCTTACATCTTCATTTGAAGCGATGGCTCGAAGTTTTCTACATCTCAAGCCCCTGACTGTCTCCCACAAGATCAATACAGGAATTGAGATCCTCTATCATGACCCCTCTCAAGTGGGGTCCGATCGAATTGCCAATGCCGTGGCCGCCTATACAAAATTTGGAGGACCCATCATTGCTCTGGATGTCGGGACGGCAACGACTTTTGATGTCATCTCAAAAGAGGGAAAATATTTAGGAGGAGTGATCGCTCCGGGACTCAAAACATCTGCAGATCACCTTGTCCGAGTGGGCGCGCGTCTCCCTCAGGTTGAACTTCGGTTTCCCCAAAAGGTCATCGGTCAAACAACCGAGACCTCTATCCAGTCGGGTGTCCTTTATGGCACCTTGGGACAGATCAAAGAGATTATTCAGAGAATCCGGAGGGAACTGGGAGACGGGAGAATGAGGGTTGTCGCCACAGGGGGGCTTCTCCCTCTGATTGCTGACGACCTCAAAGGGGTGAGGAAGGAGGAACATCTCACTCTGGAAGGTTTAAGGATTCTTTATGAGCGCAATCGGGAATGATTTAAAATGGACAACTCATTCTCCGGAAGATACAAAAAAACTGGGAATAGCTCTGGGGAAGGTGCTGAGATCAGGGGATCTTGTCGCCCTCACAGGTGAATTGGGGAGTGGAAAGACCACTATGATTCAAGGAATCTGTGAGGGTTTGGGAGTTCAGGAGAAGGTGACAAGCCCTACCTTCGTCCTCATTACAACTTATGAAGGGAGAGTACCGGTTCATCACTTCGACCTCTATCGCCTTGAGAGGAGAGAAGAGTTCTTGAACCTGGGCTACGAAGAGTATTTTAATGATCAAGGGATCACCCTCATCGAGTGGTCTGAGAAGATCAAGGATCTTCTTCCTACTCAGAGAATTGAGATCCATCTCCTTCGACAGAAGGAAAATGAAAGGGAGATCGAGATCATCCCTTTTGAAAGAAATTTACAATTAAAAATGTAAAATGGAAAATTTCAGTGGCAGTGGCACGAGGCAGTTGCAGTCAACTGCTACTGCTACTGCCTTCTGCAACTGGTGTTAAATGATCGTTCTTGGGATTGAAACCGCTACCCCCGTGCGGGGGGTCGGTCTTGTCGATGAAGAGAGGGTTTTGGGGGAATTTACCATCCATGAGAAGAGGGCAGATTCTGAAAGCCTCTTCTCATCCCTCGATTCTCTCTTGAAGGAACTCCATTTGGACATCCGTGAGATGGATGGCATTTCCATCTCCATCGGACCGGGTTCCTTTACAGGGCTTCGTGTGGGTCTTGCCGCTGCTAAGGGGTTTGCCGTGGCGACTGAAACCCCCCTTCTATCTGTTCCCACCCTGGATGCCCTCGCTCATTCAATTCATTCCACCCTGAAACAAGTTCAGGGCCAAATTTCGAATTCCAAACTTCAAATCTGCCCTATCCTGGATGCACGGAAAGGGGAGGTCTATGCCGCCTTCTATAGAAGGAAAGGGAACACAGGCAATCCGCCTAAGGCGGACTGTGGCACTTTAGAGCGGACATCCGACTTTTGGGTACTCCCCCCCCATGCTCTTTTTGAGAAGATTCATGAGAAGACCCTCTTCATCGGGACGGGAGTGGAGGTTTATGGCAAGATGATTACTGATCATTTCGGAGAGAAGGCCCATCTCCTTTCCCCAAATCCCCTTGCTCCCTCGCCTACTATCGTTGCCAGTCTTGGGTTACTCAAGCTTAAGAAGGGAGAGGTGGAAGATGTGGAAAAACTTGAACCCCTATACATCCGACCTTCACAGGTTGAGGTTGGTTAAACAGTTAATGGTTAAATAGTTAAATGGAACTCAAGACAAAACACCATTTAACCAATACCCAATCACCAATTACCAATCTTCACATTGATGATATGGAGATCCGCCATCTCCCTTCAATTTTACAGATTGAACAGTCCTCCTTTAAGACCCCTTGGCCGACTCATGTCTTTCTTGAGGACATTCGGAATGAAAACTCCATTACCCTTGTTGCCCTTACTGGAATTCGGAATGTAGAAGAGGGAATTCGTCCGCCTAAGGCGGACGCACTTCGCACTCCGAATTCGGGGAATCATGTTGTGGGCTACGCGGTTGCGTGGCTTGTTTTTGATGAACTTCACATAGGAAATGCAGCTGTTGAGGAAAGATTCCGACGACAGGGTGTTGGGGAGAAACTTCTCCAGGAACTTCTCGAACGGGGAGAAAAGAGGGGAGTCCAGTTGGCTACCCTGGAAGTGCGGATCTCCAATGATCCAGCCATTCGCCTCTATCAAAAATTCGGATTTAAAGAGATTGCCATCCAAAAAGAATACTACAAGTTAGAAAGTGAAGATGCCCTTGTGATGTTATTACAAATTGGTTAAATGGTTAAATGATATAATTTAACCGAATCGAAGCCTGTCCTGGCGGCAGGCCAGGGATCTCCGTTGCCCAACAGCCAAACCCCCGAGTAGGAGAATCACCAATCACCATTTAACTGAATTATAATGGAATGGTTTAAAAGGATCCGTAAGCCACGGGAACCGCAGGAAAAGAAGGATATCCCCTCGGGTCTCTGGCTCAAATGCGATGGGTGTGGAGAAATTCTTTACCGGAGTCAGTTAGCGAAAAACCTCTCCGTCTGCGAAAAATGCGGCTACCACTTCCGGATCAGTGCCCGGAAATATGCTGAGATCCTTCTGGATAATCAGGAGCTGATAGAGACGGATGGAAATCTTGTTTCCGTTGACGTCCTCAACTTCCCTGACTATAGAAAGAAATTGAAGGAGTCGGAGGAGAAAGTGAGATTGAAAGAGGCACTCCTCTGTGGGGAAGGGAAGATCGGCGGGCATTCCGTTGTCATTGCTATAATGGACTTTTCATTTATGGGAGGAAGTATGGGTTCCGTAGTGGGAGAGAAAATCGCCCGAACCATTCGAAGAGCTAAGGAAAAGCACCGTTCCCTCATTATCCTTTCTGCATCCGGAGGCGCAAGGATGCAGGAAGGGATATTCTCCCTGATGCAGCTGGTCAAGACCTCTGCTGCTCTTGCAGAACTTGCTCAGGAAGGGATCCCTTATATCAGTATTCTCACCAATCCAACTACCGCGGGAGTTATGGCTTCCTATGGCTCATTGGGAGATGTTATCGTTGCCGAGCCAAAGGCCCTCATAGGGTTCACTGGACCCCGGGTCATTCAGCAGACCATAGGCCAGGAACTTCCTGAGGGTTTTCAGCGGTCTGAATTTCTACTAAAGCGTGGCCAGATTGATATCATCTGCAAACGACATGCCCTCAAGAAGACCCTCATTCAGATATTGAACTTCTTCAATGAAACGGAAATAACGGTTAAATAGTTAAATGGTGAGTGATTAAATGAGCTGCTGGAAACCTAATGAATTGAGAGATTCCCATTACGACAGAATGACTTGTTTTAATGAGATTCCTCCACGAGTTGATATTCTTTGTACCTTTTTTGAAATCAATATTTAACCATTTAACCAATGTTCATCTGTTGTTCTTCAATAATGAATTCCCCTCCCTACCCTCCCTCCTTTCTCTGTTCCCGGTTATAAGTCTCCTCGCTGTCTGAATTTCTTTAACGACAAACGGGTTACTTCTTTCTCCCAGAGGGGAGATCTTCGATACTCTTTACTGGACGATAGCGTCAAAGCCATTTTTTAAGATTATTTTTTCTTGACTTGGGCAAGGGTGATTGGTTATATTGAACCACTTATCGATTTAACCCATAACAGTTTTTGGAGGAGGAAGATGGACTTCTCAAAACGGGTGACAGAGGTTCCCCCCTACCTCTTTGCGGAGATGGATAAGGTTCAGCGTGAGTTGGAAGGGAAGGGTGTGGATGTGATCAGTTTCGGAGTAGGAGACCCGGATCTCCCTACACCCGATCCCATTATTGATACCCTCAATGCTGCAGCCAGGGATCCGGTAAATCACAGGTATTCACCTTATGAAGGTCTCATAGAATTTCGAAAGGCAATCGCAAATTGGTATAAGCGACGATTTGGTGTGGATTTAGATCCTGTCAGAGAGGTTCATGCCTTGATGGGAGTAAAGGAGGGAGTGATCCATTTCCTGCTCTCTGTAGTTGATCCCGGGGATTTAATCCTGGTTCTGGATCCGAGTTATCCCATTTATGAAGTTGGGACACGATTTGCGGGAGGGGAGGTCTATCGGGTTCCCCTGTTGGCGAAAAATGGATTTCTTCCTGAGATCTCTTCCATCCCAAATGATGTTGCTCAAAAGGCAAAGCTTATCTTCGTCAACTACCCTCACAACCCCACAGCCACAGTAGCCTCCCTCGATTTTTATCAAGAACTGATTGGATTCGCTCGAGAATATGAGATTGTCGTCTGCAATGATCTTGTCTATTCTGAACTCTATTTAGAGAAGGAAAGACCTCCTTCCCTTCTTCAAGTGAAGGGAGCGAAGGAACGGGTTGTAGAATTTCACTCCCTCTCCAAGACCTTCAATATGACGGGATGGCGGATTGGATTTGCTGTAGGAAGTCCCGAGTTGATCGGTGCTTTAGGGGTGATCAAAACGAATACAGATTCAGGGCTCTTTCGACCCATTCAGATTGCAGGGATTAAGGCCCTAAATCAGGATTTCAGAGAGCAGGACTATCTCAGGGTGATCTACCGAAGGAGGAGGGATATCGTCTTATCAAAACTGAAGGAGGTGGGTCTTCAGGTAGATCCTCCCCAAGGGACTTTTTATGTCTGGATCCCTCTGCCCTGGGGCAATTCATCCATAGACTTTTGTAAAACGATTTTAGAGAGGTGTGGAGTGGTCCTGGGACCTGGCGTTGGTTGGGGTCAATATGGAGAGGGGTATTTTCGGATCGCTCTAACCTTAGAGGATGACCGGTTGAGAGCCGGAATGGATAGGCTCGGTCGTGCCATTCAGAAGGGCCTCTGATTCAATATCTAAGCTGAACCCCCCCTTTCCAGTCCGCATTGCATAGAAAATCTCTACCACAATGGGATCAAACCGTCTTCCGGAGTCTATAGAAAAACCCGCCTCAATCTCTTCCTCATTTGTCACTTTGGATCGGATTTCATCGTAGGCATCTGCGATGGTGAGGATTCTGGCACCGATGGAAATCTCTTCCCCTTCAAGTCCATCAGGATTCCCGCTTCCATCGAAATATTCTGACCGATGATGGAGGATCACTTTCGCCTCATCCGGTATCTTCAAGGCTTCGACGATCCGATCCGTCATATGGTGCACCCCATTTCCCCTTTGAACCTCTTCGATTCCATGGGTATTGGCAGAGGGGATCTTCCCCACATCATGGAGGAGGGCTGCGAGCTTGATGGACTCCATGGACTCCACAGGAAGTCCGATGGCCCAAGCCAGAACCTTGGAGTACTCCATGACGCGCACAGCATGTTGCAGGAGTTGAGGGTCCTTCGCCTCTAAAAGGAGAAGAAGCGATTGGATGTCTCCACTCACGGAGTCTTTAATTTCAGGGAGAAGTCGAGTATTTTGGGGGCCATTGGGAACCAAATGGGCAAACAGAGAGAGAATCTTCAAATCTTCCTCGGTATAGGACGTGGAACGGTATAGGAGGATCAAACCAAAGACATGGGGTGGAGAACCCAGAGGGGTGCAGGCAATACATTCACCTTCTTTTTTTAACCAAGAGGGGAATCCTTCTCTGACAACAGTTCGAAATTCTATACCAAGATTTTGATCTAAGGTTGACCCTTTTTTGTACTGTCCATTGAAGCCTTTGGGCTCCCTCACAATAAAGGAATTCGATTTCTGATCCACATGGATCCCCATTCCTTTATTTGCCTTCAAAAGCACCATAGAAAGGTCGAGGCATTTGGAGAGGGTGTCCTCCAAGTCTCCTCCTTCATTTTCGCCAATTTTCTTCCTGTTTCTTTCTCGCCCGAAGGGCCAGAATCGGGTGAGTCCTACGGTTTTACTACTTTCCAGATTCGGACGAGGGGGATGGTCCTGATCCCTGCCCTGAGATAAGTTCAGGGTCAAATTCAGGGAACGGGGATCTTCGATTTCATTGCTGTAGGGGCTGACGGTTGAGGATTGGAGGTCTTCGATTTCGTCTATCAAATCTTTAAAAGGTCCCTCTCTCTCCTGCTGGTGAAACTCTTTGTCGAGGGCGAGACGTACCGATTCAATGACCTCCGAAAGGCTATAGGGCTCACTAAAGTAGTCAAAAATTCCCAGATGAAAGGCCTCCAGTACAATTTTAAGATAGGGTTTCGAGGAGAGAAGAACGATGTGGGCAGATTGATCTATCTTTCGAATTTCTCTTAATATCTGGAGACCTCTCTTTTCAGGAAAGGCAACTTCCTGAAGAAGGATACAGTCATAGGAACTCGCCTTGAGTCTATTGAACCCAACTTTGTCCTGGTGGGCGAATTCAACGACCCAGTCCTTTGAGGCATGGGAGAGGGCCTTGGCCAAAGTACGTGCTCGAGAAAGATTGCTGTCGAAGAGAAGGATTCTCTGTTCTCCATTCCTCTCGGCGAGCCCCACCCCATCTTCCGATCGTTGACCGGGGAGGAGGATCTTTAGCGACTTCGAATAGGTCAATATTTTAGACACTTCATCCAACTCCTTTCTGTTCTGGAGTGCATTAGCAGAGATTGTACAGTTAAAAATGAGGAGGGAGGGCAACCCTCAGTTCGGATTCCAAAGTATACTTCACCCAATTGTTTAATCAAGAACCGTACCATAGAGAGAAAACTGTAACATTCTGTTACAATCATGGAATTCCCTGGTTAGACCCGGAAACTTTTATCGGGGAACGTGAGGAGTCAATACTTACCCCATCCGTGAAGAGTGCTTGTCCAGAAGGGGAATCTGAGCACAATAGGAGGTTTTGAAGCGTCGTGCGGGATTAAGGGGTGAGTGAAAGGGTAGTGGGTTGGTTCACTTAGTATGAATAGCGGTAGTAAGAAGGCATGGATAGACTTTTCCGTGCTAACGAAGAGGGGCCTTGATTCGTGTTTTGTACAACATTTCATTGAAACGTTCTACCATAAAGGGGTCAAAGCGGGTTCCCGCAGCAGCGGTTAATCCCTCTAAGACCTCTTCCTTCGTTTTTCCTATTGATAAAGCTTCATCATAAGCATCTGCAATGGCAAGAATCCTTGCACCAATGGGGATCTCTTCTCCTTTTTGGCAATTGGATTTGCCGTTACCATCAAATCGATCCGCCTGATGGTGGAGGATCAACTTCGTCTCTTCCGAGATCCCCAATGGGTCAACCACCCTGACGGTCATCTTTTGAACCCCATCCCCACAAGAATTACCTTTGGCGATCTTCCCGACATCGTGGAGGAGGGCGGCGAACTTGATGGATTTTATCGTCTCTTCTGGGAGTCCGATGACGGACTTCGCCAGAGTATTGGAGTACTCCATTACACGGGTGGCGTGGCTCCAGAGTTCCGGATCTTTCGCTTCTAAGAGAAAGAGAAGGGAGAGGACACCACCGACCTGGGTCGCTTCGAGCTCGGTATGAAAGCGGACTCCTTGCAGGGCATAGGGAACCAATGGCGCAAATACGGAGAGGACTTTTAAATCTCCTTCGGTAAAGGACCATGAGCGACCTAAAAAGATGACGCCGAAGACATCGGGCGGGATCCCCAGGGGAGAACAGGCGAGGCGTCCACCCACCGATTGAAGAAAACAGGGTTTTCCCTGTGATACGACTTTTCCGAGATCCTCATTGCCGTTTATGTCGTAAGGAGAGCCCTTTGAAAAATGACCATTGAATCCGATGGATTCTTTGACGATGAGTCGATTGGATTTCCTGTCCAGTTGGAGAGCCACTCCTTTATTCGCCTCTAAGAGTTCCATAGAGAGGATTAGGCTTTTGGAGAGTAGATGATCGGGTTCATGGGTGGGCTTCATGGGAAGATCCCAATCCCTTCCCTTCTCTTGTCCATTGGTATTTTTGAAGGAGAGTTCTGCGTTGGCATCCAGCAAATCTTGAAGGAGCCTCTCCTTCTCCAGTTGGAGATCATGTTTTTCTATGGCAAGGTGGACGACAGCAATAACCTCTTCTTGAGAATAGGGCTTTTTGATGTAGTCAAAAATTCCCAGACGAAGGGCCTCCAGGACATAATTCAGTTGGGGATCTTGGGAGAGGAGGATGATGGGGACTTCTCCATCAATCTCCCGGATCTCCCTCAACAATCTGAGTCCCTTCCTATCGGGGATTCCGGTCTCCTGTAGAAGGACGCAATCGCAAGGGTTCTCATGAAGCAGGTTGAGTCCCTTTTTGGCCCGGTGGACGACTTTGACGTCCCACTCCCTGGAAGATTTCTTGAGGGCCGATACCAAGGAGTGGTATCGCACTGCTTTGCTGTCAAAGATGAGGATTCTCTTTTCGGTATTCATGTTCACCTCTTGAGGAGATGGGGAGTTTTTCCGATGGACTTCGAAAATCAACTTCTTTTTTGGTTTTCAACATACCTTATACGCAAAAAACATGCCAGAGACTTAAAGAGAGGGGATCTCCCTTTAAGTTGTGAATCTTTATCATATTAGGAAAAAGAACCCAATGGAAGGGAAAGGACTTTCCTGTAACGTCCTGTTTCAATTTGGGTGTTTTGGTACACCTCGCATAGGAGGATCTGTCAGAGTCAAGTAAGATAAGTTCGGATGGCTGGAGGGTGGTTTTAAGACGTTGTGGAGGAGGGGGGAAAGGATGGTGAGGGATTTTTTTCGGGTTTGTCTTGCCCTTTAAGTTTAGGCCGACTGAGAGGAGTATTGGATCGGCTCATCTGAAGAAGAGGCTGATTCAAATTTGGAATCTGGGTCTTCTTCTTCATCCGCATTCCGTATAGAGACCAAGGTTTCGATGAGAAGGGGATCGAATTGGGTTCCTGCAAAGGCGGATATTCCTTCCAAGATCTCATCCTCCGATCTACCACTCGAAATGCCCTCATCATAAGCATCCGCAATTGCGAGAATTCTTGACCCAAGGGGGATGTCCTCCCCCTTCAGTCCATCCGGTTCTCCTTTCCCATCGAATCGCTCTGATTGGTGGTGGAGAATGAGTTTTACCTTTTCCGGTATTTTCAAAGGTTCGACAATCCGATCGGTCATCCTCTGAAACCCGTCACCACTGGAAGTGACTTCAGGAATCTTCCCCACCTCGTGAAGAAGGGCAGCAAACTTGATGGAGGAAATAGTCGCTTTTGGGACTTGGATAAATTCCGCCAGAGTCTTAGAGTACTCCATCACCCTCAAGGCATGCTGTCGGAGTTCTGGATCCTTCGCATCCAACAGAATCAGTAAAGAGCGTATGCTCCCTAATCGG
>JADFOU010000333.1 GCA_022562655.1 candidate division TA06 bacterium | reverse complement strand
TTGATTTCCAGAACAACAAGTGGTTTTCTGGTCTTGGTATTATTTCCACTGACTATGTTGTCCGCCTTTCAGCAAATGATTCAAATTGGAGCCCTTCTTATACAAAACAAGTGAAAACGGATGGCATTCTGACTATCGCCATTGACCACATAGGAGTGAAGTGGCTGGGGGGAAGCAGTGTCCATCGCTTCGATGATGGGGGGACTCCTGAGGATGAGAGTGATGACCAATGGAGGACTTTCAGTGAGGGGAATGGGCTCCCCAGCGATGCGATCTTTGACCTGGAGGTAGATCGCTGGAACAATGTATGGGTGGCGACCAGGGGAGGGGCAGCCGTCATCCAATATGATACCCTTTTCTCTCAGGGAGAGGTCACTCCCTATCGTACTGATGACAGAGGAAACTTGCTCGGAATCGTGGCGAACATCGCCTTCGATGTGGATGGGGGGGTCTGGTTCCAAACGGAAAATATCGGCCTTGCGAGAAGGGGTCCGGATGGCCGCTGGACCTCCTACACTGAACTTGACGGCCTTGTCAGTGAAGATATCCAAAGCGGTCAGATTCTTGCCCTCGATATCCATTTGGAAACCGGTGAGGTCTGGATCGGAACCGCCCATGGGCTCTCCCGTTTTCAGACTTCCTATTTCCCAAAGCCTGACATTAAGAATATAAAGGTCTATCCCAACCCTTTCATCCCCTCCCGAGGTCATTCTTTCATCACCTTCAATAATGTCCCTACTGGCGCAACCATTCATATCTATACCCTGGCAGGTGAATTGATTCAAGAACTGAAGGAGACAGGCTTGAGCCTCGTGGAATGGGATGGCCTCACGGATCGGAGGGAGGAAGCTGTGAGCGGCCTCTACCTCTTCACGGTAAAAGACCCACAAGGAGGGAAGAGGGTAGGAAAATTTGTCATTATTCGTTAAAGAGGCTGTTGAAAAAACCAAAGGATTACCACGGAAGACACTGAAAGTGCGGAACTCACGGAAATATATTCGAGTTTCAAGGCAAAAAGATTAAAAGATTGTAAAAAGAAGAAGTGGTTCCGTGGCTTCTGTATATTCCGTGCTTTCTGTGGTAAATCAGACTTTTTCAGTAACCTCTTAAAAACCCCTTGACAACCCTCTCTCAAAAATGTTAATAATATCAAGAAGTTATGATCACTTTCCGGCGTCGTCTCTTCCCTAGAAGAGAACTACATCGCCGTTCGGGATGGTGGCTGCTGGTCCTCTTGGGAGTTGTCTTTATGCTTTATCACTTTCTTCGACGATTGGGCCAGCCGTGAGTTCAGGAGAAAGCTTTGAAAGGAAGAATCCTAAGTGGTTTCCGTTCTACCGGAAAACTTCATCTTGGAAATCTGGTAGGAGCTTTACAGAATTGGGTAAAATTGCAGGACGAGTATGAATGCTTCTTTGAGATCGCCAATTGGCACGCCCTGACCACAGCCTATGAGAATACAAAGGATCAAAAAGAGTTGATTCAGGAGGTCGCCATCGACTGGATTGCTTCCGGTCTTGATCCAGAACGCTCTACCATCTTTGTCCAATCTGACGTCCCAGAACACTCCGAACTCTATCTCCTTTTGGGTATGGTCATTCCCCTTCCCTGGCTGGAGCGAAATCCAACCTTGAAAGAGCAGGTGCGGGATCTCAACCTGCAAGGAAAGGTGAATTATGGACTTCTGGGATATCCCGTCCTTCAGGCTGCCGACATTCTCATCTATCGGGCAACCACTGTCCCGGTTGGGGAGGATCAGGTCCCCCACCTCGAACTCACCCGGGAAATTGCAAGAAGGTTTAATTCCCTCTATGGAAAGGTTTTCCCTGAACCGAAACCCCTTCTCACCCAGTTCCCAAAAGTCAAGGGCACGGATGGGAAGAAGATGTCCAAATCCTTGAACAACAACATCCTCCTCTCGGATCCCCCAGAGGTTTTGAAGAAGAAAGTGATGAAGTCCTATACCGACCCGAAAAAGATTCACAAGAATGATCCGGGCCGCCCAGAGCAGTGCCCCATCTATGAATACCACACCATCTTCAACACTAACGAATCTCCAACCGTTCGAAGGGACTGCAAACGGGGGCACATCGGCTGTGTTGAGTGCAAAGAAAATCTCTATCCTCATCTCCAAGAAGGACTTATCCCTTACCGGGAGAAACGAGAGGATCTGAAAAAAAATCCTCAGAAACTTGAAGAGATACTTCAAGAGGGAGGGAAGAGGGCAAGAAAGATTGCCCAGGAGACTATGACGATGGTTCGGGATGCCATGCATCTCTGGAATTGAAAGTTGGTAATTGGTTAAATGGTGATTGATTAAACCTGTCCTGACGACAGGTCAGGATTTTGCCAAATACGGATGCTCTTCTTGAGGGGGGTGAGAGATTGAAAGTTTAATCATTAAGTATTTAACCATTTAACGATTCACCAATTAACCATAAAGGAGGTCAGTATGGTCAAGTTAAATTTCAACTACAAAGATATCTTCCGGGCTGGACGTCTGGGGTTCAGCGCCAAAAAGATCTGGACTGGTTTTGTGGGACTTTTGCTGGGACTCGTCCTTTTCAACCTCTTGGCTTATGCTGCTTTCTTAGTCACCCCGGACTG
>JADFOU010000332.1 GCA_022562655.1 candidate division TA06 bacterium | reverse complement strand
ACATCGGTGTAGGTCCCATCTCCGTTGTTTCGAAAGAGGGCATTCCGGAGGGGAGAGAGGGAATCCGGAAGGGTGAACCCGGGGAGGGGGGCAGAGTTGACCAGGTAGATATCCAGGTCGCCATCGTTATCGTAGTCCAGAAAGGCTGCTCCCGATCCCATGGTCTCCACAAAATATTTTTCTCCGATTCCCCCATGGACATGTCGAAACCGGAGACCTGCCTCTTCCGTGACATCCGTGAAGGTCACCCCTCCCCCTTGAGGAATGATGGCTTCCCTTCCCTTCAGGAGCAGGAGGAATAGGAGTAGAAGAGGGATAAAAAAGAGGGAGGGGTGAATTCCTCTCTTTCTTCTCCTTCTTTTTCTTCGAGACACAGGACTTCCTATTTTTCTTGTTGTTCTAATCTCTGGATGATCTCCTCTTCTCTCCTTGACTCAGGGTGTCGTCTCTCTTGTGTGTAGAGAAGCAAGAGGGTTCGATGGGCCCCCAGATGGTCAGGTTCAACTTCAAGGGTCTTGCGGAGGGCTTGGATAGCCTCCTCAGTCTTCCCCATCTTCATAGAGACAAGGCCAAGGTGGTGATAAGTTTCTGCGTCCTCCTTTCCCGAGGCGATGGCCGACTGGATTGCATTCAGTGCCTCCGGATATCGTCTCGCCTTGAGCAGGAGTTCTCCGAGGATGGCTTGGGTCTCCGGGCTCTCAAACTCCCATACTCTCCTTCGAGCCACAAAGTCTATCTCATCCTGAATTCGGGAGAGTTCCTCGAAGACATTGAGTTCTTGAGCGGCATCTTCCACCTTCCCCAGCTGTCTGTAAGCCTCTGTGAGGTTGTAATGGGCACCGATATGGCCGGGAGAGAGTTCAATCACCCGTAGAAACAGTGGGATGGATGGGTGGACCTTCCCCGTCTTTAAATAGACTAGGCCCATTTGATAGAGGGATCCAAGATGATTGGGGTTAACCTGAAGGGCGGTTTGAAAGGCACGAATGGCCGACTGATCATCCCTCTTCTTCTCTTCAATCCTCCCGAGATAGTAGTAAACCTCGGCATCTCTGGGGTTCATGGAGAGTGCCCTCTGAAAGGCTTTCTCGGCTTCTGGATAGTGGGTGACCTGGAAATAGACATACCCCAGATTCATCTCGGTCTCAAAGTTGGGCTGGAGCTCCAGGGCTTTCTGAAATTCGTCAATGGCCTTCTGATACGACCGCTCCCTGGCATAGTAGAGACCTAAATAGTGGCGGGCCCTCATCTCCTTGGGGTTGATCTGGATTGCCTTTTTCAATGCCTCTTGAGCCTCTTGATTTTTTAGGAGGGCCAAGTAGGCTGCTCCCAGGAGGGTATAAGGGAGGGAACGGTTGGGAGAGTGGGTGATGACCCTCTGGAGGGGAGGGATTGCCCTCTTATAATGCCCCATCTCATAATAAGTCACCCCCAGATTTTCAAAGACAATGGATTGGGAAGAATCGAGGGAGATGGATCTCTCAAAGGCCTCGACGGCTTCGGTCAATCTCTCCAATCCCCTGTAGCAGAGACCCTTTCGATGATAGAATTTTGCCTGATGGGGGTCCAAGGTAATGGCCTTCTCCAGAAAGTTGAGGGCTTCCTGGAACCTCCTCCCTTCAGAAGCCGAGACCCCCCGCTGATAGAGGGTCATGGCATCCTCACCGAAACAAAGGGTGGGTAGAAATAGGAGGAGAGAGATCTTCAAAAGGGTTCTTTTCGCCATCTCTCAGTCTCAAAAACCTCTTCTCGTTAAATACGGAAAGAAAAATGTCTGATTTTTCTTACAATAGAATCCTCCCTGGGATAAGTCAAGCCTTTTCTGAATGTAATTCCAAATCTGAAATGGACAAGGAATTCGAAATGCGGTTGAATGATGATTTCAAAAAAGATACAATTGTCAGACCACGGCAGAAGGGATACCCGATTCGGGCGTCTACCTATCGACTTTTTAGATTTGGAATCATGCGTATCCAAATTAAGACTGGGAGAATTTCGTAACTTCTTGTAAATCAAAGAGATTTTGCTATATGCTTATTTTGAGATTTGAATTTCAATTTGGACAGCATAGGTTCTTTTTACCCTATTTTTGGCTAAATCCGTTTTATTCCAGAATGCGATAAAGCCTTGAACACATTGGTCAAATTCCATTTTTGCTAATTTGGACAGCATAGCCAATTTTTAAAAAATTTAGGGATATTCCCTAATTTGGACAATTATGATTTGGAATGACAAAAAAATCTCCCTGTAATCTTGTAATATAGAAAGTGTTTTCAAGCCTGACCCTTTTACTCTTTTACCTAAACAGCGAGTCCGGGTGAGGATAACAGTTACAGACGGACACCCAGGTTGTGAGAGGAGCCGAAAATTCTTTAGTGGATTGGGGAACTTTTGGATAGAAATCCTCTCTAAAGCGAAGGAGGGTAGTCAGGTTTTCCAAAACTACATTCGAAGAAAAAGAGGCTGAAAAAAATCAAAGAAATACAACGGAAGGTACTGAAATGACGGAATCACGGAAATCTTATTCGATTCCTGACCTGTCGTCAGGACAGGTTTCAAGACCGACCAGATTATTTAGGTTTTAAACAGGAGAAGAGGTTCCGTGACTT
>JADFOU010000331.1 GCA_022562655.1 candidate division TA06 bacterium | reverse complement strand
TGGAGAAGACCCTTAAGGGTACCACTCAACCCAGTGCTCCGAATGTGGCTGTGGTGACCCGGAATGGAAAACACTGCCTGGTGACGGACTACATCCACAATTCCGTCCTGGTCTATACCGTCGCGCCCTTCAAATTTGTGAAGGAGATCCCGGTGGACAAATCTCCTCATGGGATTGAGGTAACACCGGATGGAAAATGGGCTTTGGTGAGCAATAAACTTGCCGCGACATCATCCCTTATAGATCTTTCCTCCCTCACTGCCCAAAAGCCTTTTGAGACGGGAGCAGGGGCATTCTTTGCGGTGCTGGACTCCAAAGGGAAGTTTGCCTATCAGACTGAACAGATCGGGGATGTGGTGGCAAAGATTGACCTGGCGTCAAAGACGGTGGTGGGTCAGTTCCCCGTTCACTACCGACCGGGACACCTCGCCATCACGCCGGATGATCAGTATCTTGTCGTAATCAATAAATATTCCACGGATCTCTTTCCCACCTATGCCGCCAAACTCAAGGGAGGGAGGGTCAACCCCGTCAACCTCCAACTCCTTTCCACTGCAGATGGAAAGAGCCTCAAGCAGGTCCCCGTCTCGGGAGAGCCCCAGTCCATCCGGATCATCGCCAGGGAGAAGTTAGAAGGAGCCCCCTTGGAGTCCCCGAGGGACTTTCTCAAGGCAGGTGCCCCTGTGGACCTTCCCAAACAAGCAGCAGGAACGAAGGTAGAATACATCGCTAAGGACACCCATGCTCCTGGGGTCTTTGAGACGCCAGAAGGGGTCGTGGAGATCTATCTAAAGGCATTGAGTTACACCTTTGTTCCCAATGAGATCCGGGTGAGGAAGGGAGACCGTGTTAGGTTTATCCTCACCAACATTGATGAGCGAGCTGGGATTATCAAAAACCCCGATGTCGTTCATGGTTTTATCATTGATGGCTATGGACCCCAGACGAATGTTCTTCTCCCTAAAGGGATCTCGGTGGTGAATGAGTTCACTGCGGGTAAATCAGGAACATTTGAATATTACTGCGGAAGGTTCTGCGGTCCCATCCATAAGGAGATGCGGGGGAAGTTTATTGTTGAAGAATGAGATAGAATCAATGAAAAACGGAAAAATCCAAATGAAAAAAATAATATCTTTCTCTGCGTCCTCCTCGCCCGTGCGGCAGGAGCGGGAGTCCTCTGTGTCTCTGTGGTTCATACTATTTTTCATTTTTCATTTTTCATTTGTCATTGTAGCAAAGGATGGCTGGAGCCAGGGGTACAATGTAAACCTCTTAGGCCAACTTCCAGGAAACCTCCAAGACTGCTGGGGGTATGTGGATACATTAACCGGAAAAGAGTATGCCCTGATCTGCAAAAATACTGCCCTGGGAATCGTGGATGTATCCGACCCCACTAACCCGGTAGAGGTTGCCACCTACACGAACGGAAGTATGGGAGCGGCTTGGGCCGTCAAGACTTACAGAAATTTTGCCCTCATCGGAAATCAGTCAAATAATGTCGGCCTCGTGATCATCGATTTGAGTGACCCCACGAGTCCAACCCTGGTCACAAACTACACCCATCCCAATGTAACGAGTGTCCACAATCTCTTCGTTGCAGGAGACTATGCCTATCTCGCTTCTAATACGACAGACAATGTGGAGATATTGGACATCTCGGACCCCACCAATCCCCTTTGGGTATCCAGTTATGATTGCGGCTGTGGCGGATTCATCCATGATATGACCGTCATTGATACCCTGATGTATGCCTCCTTCTTCTTTGGGGGTTTTTATATTGTCAATGTGGCAGACCCCACCAATCCCCAATTCCTTGGATTCAAAGATTATCCGGGTTCTGCGAATCATAACTCTTGGCCGACGGAAGATGGGCGATATCTCCTCACCACGGATGAGACCACAGGGGGACATGTTCGGGTTTGGGACATTCAAAACTTTTTGAATATCGTCGAAGTTGGGAGTTATGAAGTCGCCCCGGGTCGAATCGTACACAATGTCTATGTCAGGGGAGATTTCGCCTACATCGCTTATTATGGGGATGGATTTCGGGTCCTGGACATCACTGATCCGACGAATCCCATAGAGGTGGGGTATTATGATACCCAAAATGCCTGGGGGACTTATCCTTTTACTCCTTCCGGGAATATCTATGTGAGCGACACCAATGATGGTCTCTTCATCTTTGGGTTTGATACCACTTATGGGGGTGGAATCGAAGGAACGGTGACGGATCAGGTAACCACTTTCTCCATAGAGGATGCTGCCGTCGAACTTGTAGAGGCCGGTAAAAATTTCCTAACAGATTCTATAGGCTTCTACTCTTCTGGAATAGCCGCAGGACCCTATACCGTAATTGCTTCCGCCTTCGGCTATATTCCAGACACCTCCATGGCAACCGTCACTGCAGGATCCACGACGATCCACGATATTGCCCTGACACCCATGCCCTCTGGATTTCTTACGGGGACGGTTACAGAGATCTCAACCGGAGATTCCCTTCAGGGAATAATCATTGAAGTGACAGGTACCCCTCTCCCAACGGATATCACAGATGCAGGAGGAAATTACATGTTTAGTACAATCCCCGCAGACTTCACCTATACGGTTACAGC
>JADFOU010000027.1 GCA_022562655.1 candidate division TA06 bacterium | reverse complement strand
ATTTTTCCTTCCTCATACCACTCCCGTCCCATCTCCCCACCCCCTCTCACGTGTGCAATTGCGAGGATGAACCCGCGGTCGAGAAGACTCAGCCGGTGCGATGAAAAACTTGGATCCCAGCTCGACCCGTAAGACCCATAGCCGTAAAGGAGAAGTGGATTACTCCCCTCCTTAACAATACCCTTCCTATAAACAAGAGAAATGGGTATCTCTATGCCATCATGCGCCTTGGCGAAAGTTCTTTCAGAACGGTATAATGACCTGTCGTAACCACCAAGAACTTCGTATTCCTTCTTAAGATCTTGAGTCTTCTTGTCCATGTCGTAATCATATACAGATCTTGGCGTAATTAGGGAGGTATAAGTGAAACGGAGCTTGTGGGTATTGAAATCTCTGTTTCTTCCGGGCCAAAAAGTAAATACCGGCTCCGGAAATTTCACGTAGTCATATTCCCCGTTTTTAAGGTCCATCACGCGGATTTCCTTAAGTCCCTTTTTCCGTTCATACACCACAAGGTGGTTCCTAAAGACATCTATTCGGTCTACCTTCACAGTTTTTCTGTGGGGAAGAACGACTTTCCAATTTTTCTTTGACGGTTCACTGACCGAAACCTCCATTAATTTGAAATTTTTCGCCTCGTTATTTGTTACAATGTAAAATTTTTCTCCGTGGTGTGACACGGAATATTCCATCTCGTGTTGCCTCGGGTGAATGACTTTGAACTCTCCCGTCGGATTATCAGCATCAAGGTACCATACTTCCGAGGTTGTGATACTCTCCAAATCCATTAACAAATATCTCTTGCTCTTCGTTTTAGAAATGTACAGGAAAAACGCTTCATCCTCCTCATGAAAGACGAGTACGTCTTCCTTCGGATCCTCTCCGAGTTTATGTCTATATAGCTTGTGAGGGCGGTGTGCCTCGTCTAACGTGGTATAAAAAACAGTCTCGTTGTCGTTCGCCCACCTAACCGAGTAGTAGGTAGTTGGAATCTCGTCCTCTAAAAGTTTGTTCGTGGTAAGATCTTTAATGTGAATCGTGTACCTCTCTCCTCCGGTAGTATCCGTCGAGAATGCTAAAAGTCGATGGTTCGGGCTGATCTCGTAAATGCCTATTCGCATATATTCATGATCTTCAGCAAGAGCATTCACGTCGAGGAGCACTTCCTCTTCTGCCTCAAGAGTTCCTTTTTTCCTGCAGTAAAACCTATATTGTTTTCCCTCTTCGGTGCGTGAGTAGTAGTAATAGTCGTCTATTTTCTCAGGAACGGAGAGGTCAGTTTCCTTTATTCTCCCCAGAAGCTCCTGGAAAAGTTTTTCCCGCAGCGCCTCGGTATGTTTCACCATTTTTTCGGTGTACGCGTTCTCAGCTTTAAGGTATTCTATCACCTTCGGGTTTTCCCTCTCCCGAAGCCAGTAGTAATAGTCAATCCGCTCCTCACCATGCAGAGTATCGACTTTGGGTATCTTTTCAGCTACGGGTGGCATTATCACTTTCATTTCATTTACGGCTAGACTTTCTAACTTGCCTTTCTTTGTCAAATAACATCCTGAGTTTACTGCTGAAATAAGTGCTGTTATCACAACCGTAGTGGACAAACCCATCCATTTCAAATTTTGCAGCATCTTAATGATCTCCTCTATTTTCTCATAAACCTATTCATCCCACCACTGGATCATGTTGAGTACCTCCATTGAAATCGAGTTACAAGTCGGTCCTGCCTTAGAGATCATTTACTAAAAGCGCTGCCCACCCCCTCGTCTATCTCCACCTCGACGGTCTTCACGAGGGCGAGCCTCGTTCACATTAAGTGTTCGTCCCTTCAGATCTTTGCCGTTCAGGTCGGTGATCGCCGTTTGGGCTTCACCTTTGGCGGACATTTCCACGAATCCGAATCCTCTTGGTTCGCCGCTGAATTTGTCCGTAATGATTTTGGCGGATGTGACCTGACCGAAGGCTTCAAAAGCCTTTCGCAAATCCTCTTCGGTGACCTCATGCGACAGATTGCCTACGTAGATATTCATTCTGACCTCCTTTTTTCTTATTCCTATTCACTTTTGTAGGTTTGACCCCAAATTTTCCAGTGAATCTATCGTTGACCCCTACCTTTTCAGAGAGCCAATCTTCTCAGGCGCAGGGCATTGCCTATGACCGATACGGAACTGAAGCTCATCGCAACAGCAGCGATGATGGGGTTCAGCATCAACCCAAAGAAGGGAATGAGGACCCCGGCGGCGATGGGCACTCCGAGAGCGTTGTAAAGGAAGGCCCAAAAGAGGTTTTGGCGGATGTTCCGCATACTGCCCCTGCTGAGCCTTCTTGCTTTCACGATTCCTCTTAGATCACCCCTCACCAGAGTTATGTCAGCGCTCTCGATGGCTACGTCGGTGCCGGATCCCATAGCGATCCCCACTTGTGCCTGAGCCAGTGCAGGGGCGTCATTGATACCGTCTCCCGCCATTGCTACGAAGCGGCCTTCCGCCTGTAACCGTTGAACAGTCTTTCTCTTTTCATCCGGGAGGACTTCCGCGACCACTTCGTCAAGGCTCAGCTGGTTGGCAATGGCCTGGGCGGTGATGCGGTTGTCGCCGGTGAGCATAACGATGCGGATCCCTTCTTTGTGAAGGACCTGGATGGCTTCGGGTGTAGACCCTTTCACCGGATCCGATATTCCAAGGACAGCCGCTACCCGGCCATCCACGGCAAGATAAACTGCGGTATCGCCCTGGCTTGCGAGTTCCTTGGCATTCTGGTTCCATTCTCCAGGGATGAACCCCAACTCCTTGAGATGTGCATCATTGCCGATACTCACGGTCTTGCCGTTTACTTCACCCGTGATTCCCTTACCCGTCATCGACTGGAAATTCTGCACTGGAGTGAGGGCAAGTCTCCGCTCTGTAGCCGCCCCCACAACAGCCTCCGCCAGGGGGTGCTCACTGCCCTGCTCCAAGCTGGCAGCCAGCTGAATGAGTTCATCATCGGATTTCTCGGAAAGGTTCACAACGGTCGCCAGGCGAGGCTTGCCTTCGGTGAGGGTACCGGTTTTGTCCACAACCAGGGTATCCACTTTCTCCATTGTCTCCAGGGCCTCTGCGTTTTTGAAGAGAACGCCGGCGGAAGCTCCCCGCCCCACGCCAACCATAATGGACATAGGAGTAGCCAAACCCAAGGCACAGGGACATGCGATGATGAGCACCGCAACGGCGTTCACCAGGGCATAGGCCAAAGCTGGCTCGGGACCCACCAGGCTCCAGACGATGAAAGTCACTACGCTGATGCCTACCACAATGGGAACAAAGTAAGAGGAAACCCTATCAGCCAGGCGCTGGATGGGGGCACGGCTCCGTTGGGCTTCACTCACCATCTTTACAATCCGAGCAAGGAAGGTGTCCCTGCCTACTTGCTGAGCCTCCATGATAAAGGTACCGACTCCGTTAACCGTCGCGCCGATCACTGCATCACCCGCACCTTTGGCCACGGGAATGGACTCTCCGGTAACCATAGACTCGTCCACGGAGCTGGAACCTTCTACGACCACACCGTCAACAGGAAGTTTTTCACCGGGGCGGACCCGGAGGCGGTCACCGGTCTTCACCTGGCTCAAGGAAATGGTTCCCTCCGTTCCATCTTCCCTGACAATGCGAGCCTTGCTGGGTGCAAGTTTGAGTAACGCTTTAATGGCGCTGCTGGTCTGAGACCGGGCGCGGAGTTCCAAAACTTGGCCCATGAGAACCAGGGTAGTAATCACCGCAGCCGCCTCGAAATAGATGGCCACTTCCCCGTGAGGCCCTCGGAAGGCGGCGGGAAATATCCAGGGAAAGAGAGTGGCGATGAGGCTATACGTATAGGCTACCCCGGTGCCCAGGGCGATGAGGGTGAACATGTTCAGATTGCGCCGAACCACAGAAGCCCATCCCCGCTGGAAGAAAGGGAGACCCCCCCACAGAACCACCGGCGTAGCCAGCAACAGTTGGAACCAATTTCCTACACCGCCCGTCAAAACCCTAATAAGAGGGCTGCCGGTAAACATCTCCCACATCGTGATCAGGAGGAGTGGTGCACTCAGGACAACACTTATCCAAAATCTGCGGCTCATGTCCACCAATTCGGGGTTGGTTTCCTCTTCAAGGTTCACCGTGCGGGGCTCCAGGGCCATGCCACAGATGGGGCACGATCCCGCTCTCTCCTGCACGATCTCCGGGTGCATGGGGCAGGTGAATTCATCCGTGGTCTGAAGGGCTAGGGGATCTGACTCAAGGGCCATTCCGCACTTGGGACAGGGGCCGGGATTGCTTTCCCGCACATCTGGATCCATGGGGCAGATGTAATTCATCTTTCCGCCGTTGTTTGATTCATGATGAGAGACCTCACGCATTGCAGAAGAGAGATACCTATCCGGCTCGGCCCGAAATTGTTTGGCGCAGCGGGTGCAGCAAAAGTAGTAGGTGTACCCTCCATGCTCCACCTGGTCGGCGGCGTTGGCCGGGTCTACCGTCATACCACAGACCGCGTCTTTCAATACAGCGTTCTCCTTCATCAGTTTTCCTATCCGTAAATCGGCCAGAGTGAACCAACACTTCTGAGAGCAGTTTGAAACGCCTTTACTCCAAATCTCAGTGAGCCATGGTCATTGGCTTTTTTGCACACCGTAGTGATAAGGCGAAAAAGATTCTTTTCTGCCTCCCGAATCTTGTCCGCACGATTTTTTACCTTCTGATGCAGCATTGCCGAGTGCTTTACTTAATCAAGTCACGAAGGCGGCATTTACATCATCCAACTTGGCAGCACGCACATAGTGCTCAGTTTTAGAGGATATCTCAATCTTCGTATTTATAAAGTCCGATTGTCTTTTTGGATCTCTTCTCTTAGTTTCTTGAATTCCTTCTTCAAAGAAGATACTTGACCCAATGCAATAAGTCCAAAAATCCCGAATACGAACCCTACGATCCCAAACGTTTCCATTTTTAACCTCTTATTAAATCATAAAGAATTATTCTGGAATTTTCATCTCCTCGGATTTCTCGCCGTAGAAGACAAGAAAATCCGTAGCCTCTGTTTTGGCTCCGAGCTGTCGGAGCATTGTCGTGATTTGTCCGCGGTGGTATGTGGAATGGTTCACAACGTGCTGCATCATTTGCCATAATGCATAAGTCCATTGTTCCCCAGTTGTGTTGGTGTAAGTGATCTTCTTTTGAAGAGAATCAACTGTCGTTCTGGAGACGAACTCTCTTTGTTCACGTTCAACTACGTGCCAACGGCTTTTCAGTTCTGAAATTGTTGGAAAATCGTTAGATGAAAGCATCGCCTTCGGCGATGTGCCTTTCCATCGCATGAGCCAGATCCACTCTGCAGAGAGGATGTGGACGAGAGTATCTCGCACTGAAGGAAAACTGCTCCGTATTTCTTTTGTGAAATCATCCGTAGTCAGTTTGGAAACGGCGTCAAGGACCCTTCCGTTTGCCCAACGGTTGTATTTATAAAGTTCCTGTATGTGCTTTACTTCCATTTTAAATTTTACATTTCTTTTGGATTGAAGGCTTCTGCTGTCTGTTTATTGCAGAAGCCCCATAATCATTATGAGCCTTCCTTTACTTCGATGATCTCACCTGCGACAGAACCGTGAGCCTCGCAGTGCACCGCTTCTGCTGCTTCTTTGCTCGATGCCTCACAAAGACACATGACAGTACCTTCGGCTTCGTTGTATCAGTATTTAAGGTATTTAACCCCGTGCTTCTCCTGAACCACGAGATCCTTCTGGTGAGCACCCGCTAGTGCTTCAACCGTTAATCCCTTTACATGTTTGTGAATGTCCATGTAGAGTGGCATTTCCCTTTCCTCCATGTTAAATCAGTTGTTATATGTTAGTTATCAGTTTTTAGTTGTTAGACCACCCTGCTCTTGCCATTAAATATACAGCTATTCCTACTGCAATGCCATTGATCAGGAAAAGGAGGTGCAGAGAAGAAGAGATCCGGTTCATCTCCATTTGAAAGTTTCGGAAATCAAAATGGGGCTGGATGCCCATACTGTTAAGAAAGAAGAGGGTAGCGCGTATTCCCGCAAAGATGGCGAAGATTCGAGTGATCCATTTATGCTGGGTATAGATGAGGTATCCGATGAATAAGATAATGGGTAGACCGATGAGGAGAAATGGGGCTTCTGCTCTGAATCGTTCAGGGGTACCCCCCAAAATGAGGGTCAAAAGAATGCTGAGGAGGGCTGAACCGACATAAGCATAGGCGGCGTGGTGATATTTAATAATATTCATTTTTCAGCGGATTAAGCAGATTCAGTAGATTAAAGAATTATCTCGAATGTAAATTAGGATCAGAAAATCCGAAAAATCTGCCGAATCCGCTGACCTACATTCCAAATTTTCCTTTTGCTTCTTCCAGAACCTGTAGGGTAATCTCTTTATAACCTTTTTCTCTTGCATAATGCTCAATTCCCATCTTTGCCATCGGTCTCACTGCTTCAGGGATCTTTCCCATACGCTCTTCCGCTTCTTTCACCCAGACCATTTGTTCCGATTTTTGAAAGGCTTCGTTTACTATCTCTGTGAAGGGACAGCCGGGTCCGCTTGCCGAGCCCTCCTTCCCTGCCTGGCCCCCGGCCAGGGAGGCGGACTCTGTTGATTTTGGAGTTTGGAGTTCGGAATTCGGAATTTTAGGTTCTCCCTTTTGGCTTAGAGGAGTGAGAAAAGTACGGGTCGCCTCCATGGGTTCAGCCGCCCGATTCGGGCTCCCCCCTATCTTGATATCTAAGGCTCGGACCACCTGGGTCTCCATGGGATTTGTGAGAAGGGCAAATTCCCTTTCGCACTTGGGACATCGGAAGACGATGGTAAAAGACCCTTCGTCTGGTCCCTGGGTCTCTTTCAACTTCATCTGTTCATCGCAGGAGACGCATAAAAATTTCATTTTTAGTCCCTCTTCAAAAAGGAAAGGGCAGACACATCGGTCTACCCCTACAAAATAAAAGTTTTGATCTTTTCTGCAATTTCGATAATGGCCTTGGCGGCGGGGGAGTCGCCGAATTCTGACATAAAAGGTTTACCTACATCTGTGGTAAGGGAGATTCGGGGGTCAAAAGGAATACTTCCTAAATAGGGGATCCCTAAGTTCTTTGCCATTTCTTCACAGGCAAGGATGCCTGAGCTATGGAAGAGTTCGCCAATGTTTCCGCAGTGGGGACAGGCGTAGCCTTTCATATTCTCAATTAGCCCAATGACAGGAGTTTTGAGGTGCTCCTTGGCTAGGGTGATTGACTTCTTCACAACTGCCTGAGAAACTTCTGATGGGATGGTGAGGATGAGAGTTCCACTCAGTTGGGGAAGTAATCCGGCGATGTTGGGAAGGCGGTCTGTTCCAGGAGGGAGGTCAATCAATAAATAGTCGAGGTCTCCCCATTCTGTATCGGTGAGAAACTCCCTCAGAGTGGTCATCTCCATTGTGCCTCGCCAGACATAGGCTTCTTTCTGGGTAGGGGCATCCCAGGTGACAGGAGTTTTCTCATCGGGAAGGAAGAGGTCCATCGAGATGACCCGGAGACCCAGGAAGCCGATGGCTGGGGGAAGACCGTTTTTGAATGCTGAATGCTGAATGCTGAATGCTGAACGCTGAATTCCAGTCATTTTTGCAATGGAGGGACCATTGATATCAGCGTCCAGGATTCCCAGTCGATACCCCTGAAGAGAAAGGGCGGAGGCTAAATTGACCGTCACAGCACTCTTCCCCACGCCGCCCTTTCCGCTCATCACGGCTACGGTGTGCTTTACACTCGCAAGACGGGAACGGAGACGGGTTTGTTGGTCAACAACTTGTCCCACGATGTTGGAACCGCCGTCGCTTGCAAAGTCTTTGTAGCGTTTCATTTATTGGTTAAATGGTTATATTTGCCCCACTACCCAAAGGGCGAACATCCCGCCTTGGCGGGACCCCTACAAGAATCATTTACTTTAGATCTTCTCTGATTTTTTTCTGATCCTTCTCTCCTTGAAGATAATTCACGATGGTATGTGTCATGGTTTCTTTTGCCTTACCAATGGCTTCCTCTGAAAGAGAGAGGTCAATTTTTGATATGCCCTTCTCCAATGCTAATTTTTCAATCTTGTCTTTCGTCATGCTCCTCATAAACCCGGCAGGGACCTGCTCGAGGCGATGAACCGCTTCATCCGTCCAGACAGGCGAGACGCCTGTCCTACTATCATGTTTCAATTCCTGGGTTTCCCCCGTTGTCTCCTCGATCATCTGGAGGGTGAGTTCCTTTGTGATAACCGGAAGACGCTGAACTTTGGCGACCTTTTCGATTCGAGCACGGGTTCTCCGGCGGACATAACCAGAGGAGATGGTTTTCAAAAGTCCCCGTGCGTCATCTGTCCACTGGAGTTTCACACCGTCAAAAGTGGTCTCCTCTTCAATTCCACCTTCCTCACTTCCCAACGCCTCAATGGTCTTTTTGTCAATCTTTTGAAACTTTTCCCCACCTGCTCCACAGACCGAGCACCGAACGGGCTTGAAATCTCTGGCTGCGTGACCACATCCACTGCAGATATAAGTAACTCCTTTTCCGGATCGGATCTGCTCGATGGCAAGTTCGATTGCCAGATTGGCCATTGTTTTTTTGGTCTTTTTGGGCATAAAGAGTTCCAGTACTTCCTGGACTACAGAGGAGGAGACAATGGAGTGACCTCGTTCAAAGGCAAATCGAAGGACAGCGGTCCGGGCAATTCCCCGTACATGTCCTGGAACTCGCTTCATCTTCTCTTCTGCCTCTTCGGTCCAGACCATGGTCTCTTCTGCCTTGAGGTCGATGGGAGGATAGAATTTCTGACTGGAGAGGAAGACGTCACAAGGGGCAAGGCGGAGGATATTTTCGGCATTGGAACCGATATCCATCGTGTCATCGCTATGAATTCCGATTCGACCAATAACCAAAAGGAAGGGCTTGACCTTGTCAGCGTAGAGAAGGACCTTTTCAAAGGCTTTGCCATCCATTAAGGTAATGGTCAATTCCACACCTTCTTCTTTCGCAAGTTTCTTTCCAACTTCCAGATGGGATTGGTAGATTTTTGCCAGTCCTGTGTCAATGATCTCCTCATGGAGTTGCTCCTGGTCTTTGAAACGGAAGACCTTGGAGGCCTTTTCAGAGAGGACCCCGATGATGGAGTTGAACATGACATAGTGAAGATAGGGGTCATAGACGGCGACGGCTTCAAGTCTTTGATTGAGTAATTTCGCAAGCGAAATAGCGGTCTTAAGACCTGCGAAAGACTGAGGACTTCCATCCAATCCAACAAGAATGGGTCGATCCGTTCCGATTCCATTGCCATTGGTTTCTATATCCTTGACAACCCAGGTGTCAATTGTTGTTCTGCGGATCACCCGATCTGTAACACTTCCCAGGGTACTGTGTTTCACAGCCCCCAACCCGAGGGCACCCATAATGACGAGATCATAATCGTTATTCTGGATATCCTCTACGATAGGCTGAAAGGTTCGACCGTCGAACATCTTCCGTTCAAAAGGAATCTTCGCTTCTTGGCATCTTTGATCCAGCACATCAATATAGGATTCAGTGATCAACTTGAGCCCCATTGTGATGAGAGAATCATGGATCTTTCGCTGCCTTTCCAATTCCGCCTCAACCTGGTACTCCTCAGGAAGGGTGTATTCCATCTGTTTGAAACGGTAGTCATGCATCTTGGCGGCGTAGACATGGCTTCCTATCACTGAGGCATCGAACCTCTTTGCCAGATCCACCGCAAGGGTGAGGCAGGCGTTGGAATGGTCCGAATTGTCCAAGGGGACATAAATCTTTTTAACCATTGTTTCTCCTCACTTTAATGGTGAAGATTCAATTGAAATCGAAAAATTAGGTATTCGCATTACAAGATGAACGGATTCAATGCAAAATGTAAAATTAGCAATTAGCATTTCAAATTTTATTGAGCATCATAAGGATTAGCAAGAGGGGGAGATAAATTACGGAAGTTCTAAAGAGACGTCTTGCAAAAGCCTTGGATTTGAAGATGAGAAAGGAAAGGCCGAATCCAAAAAACACGAGACCTAACGCGAGGGCTCCAAAGAAATAAGTTGGTCCAGCCAGACCCAAGAGGGTTGGCGCGAGGGAAACCGGGATGAGGGCAAGACAATATAAGGCAATATGACGGCCTGTCCTCTCTCCGTCCGGGTCGAGAACAGGAAGCATTGGAAATCCTGCACGGGCGTAGTCTTCCCGATAGAGCCAGGCGAGGGCAAGAAAATGAGGGAGTTGCCAGAGGAAGAGGATGGAGAAGAGGACCCAGGCTCCCAGAGAGATTTCGCCGCGTGCCGCAGACCAACCCATCACCGGGGGGAGGGCGCCAGGAATTGCACCAATCAAGGTGGAAAATGGAGTCGTCCTTTTCAACGGAGTGTATAGGAAGAGGTAGCTGTAAAGCGTTAATGAGGCAATAAGCCCAGTGAAGAGATTTACACCTACTGTTAGGTAGAAAATTCCACTAGCGGAGAGTATGATTCCGAAGAGGAGGGCTTCTTCACATTGGAGACGTCCAGAAGGGATGGGACGGTTTTTCGTTCTTCTCATTCGGGAATCCACGTCTCTTTCCAAAACCATATTTAAAGCACTTGCCCCTCCTGCCGTGAGAGCTGTTCCGATGAGGGTGTGGAGCAGCAAGAGGAGATTTAAAGAACCGAGAGAACCCAGGTAGAATCCAGCAAGTGTGGTTATGAGTACCAGTAGTGTAATCCTCGGTTTTGTCAATTCGAGGTAGACACTCATTCGCGTCTTCTCAATTGGAAGAGCTACATCCAGTATATGGGTATGGGTCTTCATTTGAATGGGTCTTATGATTGTGCCTCCTGAAGAACAAAGGAAGGGTGTAGACTCTTTTGAACTTGATTTAGAAAACGGTAGCTTTGTAGCGTAAGAATTAGACTGGATGACAGAAGAAGGGCTCCAGTCGCTACATGGACTGTTGTCAGGATCACCTGAGCCTTAGTGGAAAAAAGTGAGGCAAGTCCCAGAGAGAGCTGGAAAACCAGCAGTCCGAGAAGGATAGAAGCATGTCGCATAAGAATTGGATTGTCTAAGTGGTTTCGAAAAATTCTTAAAGCAATCATAACGATAAAGATAGTGACCATGAATGCCAGTGAGAGATGAGCGTCAAGTCGTGTTCCCGTGTGTCTCAAGACAGCTCCAAAAATGAGTTGAAGGAAGATGAGAATTGTGGTTAACAGAGAGAGGATCCGGATGTTAGATGCTGGATTCTGGATGCTGGATGTCGGATGAGATGTATTCTTGCCTTCTTGCCACGACGGTGAGGTGAAGAGGGCGAGGATTACGGTGAGGGCGAAGAATGCCTGGGCAAAGGCTGCGTGTATGATGGCAAGATTCTCATTCACCAGAGTTACTCTGAGTCCTCCCAGAAGGCCTTGAGCAATGACACCACCGAGTGCAAGAAGTCCCAGTCCCCGGAGCAAGCGTCTCCGGTTTGTCAACCATAGCCAGAAGGCAAGGATCGTTGTGAGGATTCCGACGAAGGCACCGAGCAAGCGGTGGCTGTGTTCATAGAATATGCCTCCAGCCATTTTGGAGATGGGAAAGAGGAACATGTTGTATCCAAAAGAGGTCGGCCAATCCGGCACAGCCATGCCAGAGCCGGTTGAGGTCACGAAAGCTCCCACCACGATCAATAGAAAGGCAAATGTGGAGGTGACCACGGCAAACCGATGAACGCCCGATGAAGTCATCTTTTTCAAATCTCTTCTCAAATCAATCCAATCAATCGGGAAAATTTTTCTCTTTTACTGGAAATCTGCTCATCCCTTTCATTTAATCATCTATATTATACCATATGCGCTTTTGTGGGTGGTTTCGTTCTTTCTCAATACGAATCACAGAAAATACAATAGTCCCAAGGATTCCCATAGTAGCACCGAGAAGAAGGACTGCACCCCAACTGAAAGCAACTCCCATCGCTGCGGTGTTCGGATCGGCGCCGCTTCCAGCAAAGCAGACGGCACATCCAAGATACTTACTGGCTCGGCGCAAAAGGTCTTCTCGCCGGGAGTTTTTTAAAAACCATCTCAAATAAGGAATCAGAAAGATCCCCATCAGAAGTGACAATGCACCCCAGGTCAAAACACCTGGAGACCCCAGCATATAGGCCCTGAGCGTCCAGCCGGCAAAACCCAGACAAAATGAGGCTGAGAGTACAATGAAAAAGATATGAAAAGATCTAAGAGACATGATAATTAACAATGCAAAATTAGCAATGAAAATTGAGAATTGATTTAATGGACATGGGTTTCTATTGGAGTGGGATGACCAATGGCGGCCGAGGGCGTGATTCCCACAAAAGCCGTAATGGGAACAATAAAAAGGATGATCACAATGAAAGCCGTCATTGCAAGCAGCCAGAAAATCAGTACTCGTTCGAATCGGAGGTGCATGAAGTAGGCAACAACTAGGCTTGCTTTTAAAGTTGCGATCATAATTGCAAGAGCAATCGCGGGTCCAAGAGACAGATGGAGATAAGAGACCGCTACAGTAACTCCCGTCAGCACTGTCAGTGCGCCAAAGATCCATAGGTATATCCGAATGGAGGTATGGTTTTTGTCTGTCATTTTAAATTGCAAAATTAGTCCGCCTCTGGCGGACATTTCAGAATTATATCAAGTACAATGTAGGAAAGACAAAAATCCAAACAACATCAACGAAATGCCAGAAAAGACCTGCACATTCAATTCGTCCAGAGCGCTGCTGTCCACCCACACTCCCAAAGACACCGTGTCCTCGGGCAGAGGTATGCCGGTCCCGGTTAGATCGG
>JADFOU010000330.1 GCA_022562655.1 candidate division TA06 bacterium | reverse complement strand
GTTTTCCTCCTCTCCTTTTCCCCCATTCATTCAGGAAATTGTAGAAAAGGGGGGGCTCAAAAATTATGTGAAGGAGAAGCTGAGAGAGAAAGGAAATTAGAAACTATTGATAACTGTGAAAATAATATCCCAGTGATTCTATCTGGGTAGCCGCCACGCTAAGAGCGTGGCGCAACCTAAAACCTGCGGCTACACAAATTGGATAGGACATTAAAAATACAGGTACCCGTAATTGATAGAAACTGGATATATGTTGTAGAAAATTGAAATCGGAAATTGGTTTTTGCGCGGGTGTTCCAACTTTCACTTTCAAGTTTTCATTTCCTTCGGATTCTTCGAATATCTAATTTAAAATTTCAAACAACCCTATTCGAATTTTAGATTATGAAGCGCTATCGAATTGCAGTCTTCCCAGGGGATGGGATTGGTCCGGAGGTTTTGCGAGAAGGAAAGAGGGTCTTAAAGAAGATCTCCGAAGCAGAAGGATTTGAAATCGAATGGGTGGAATACCCCTTCGGGACTGAACACTATCTATCCACAGGGGAGACGATGCCTGAGTCTGTCTTCGGTGAACTCCGGGAGATGGACGCCATCTATTTGGGGGCAATTGGCGATCCTCGGGTGGAGGTAGGACTTTTAGAACGGGCCATTGTGGGTGGGATTCGGTTCAAATTAGATCTCTTTATCAATCTTCGCCCTGTGAAACTCTATGCCGAACATCTCTCTCCCTTAAAGGGAAAGGGCCCAAGGGACATTGACTTCGTCGTCGTTCGGGAGAATACGGAGGACCTCTATGCCGGGATTGGTGGGTTTCTCAAGAAGGGGACGCCTGAAGAGGTTGCGATTCAGGAGATGATCTTCACCCGGAAGGGTGTGGAGCGGGCCGTCCGATATGCCTATGATCTGGCGCGGAGCAGGAGAAAGCACCTCACTTTGGTAGACAAGGCGAATGCGGTGGTTGCCATGGATATCTGGACGAGGACCTTCCAAGAGGTGGGGGAGGAGTATCCGGATGTGGAACAGGATCATGCCTATGTGGACGCCGCTGTGATGTGGATGGTGAAGAACCCGGAGAAGTATGATGTGATTGTCGTCAGCAATATGTTTGGGGATATCCTGACGGATCTGGGAGCGGCTCTCCAGGGAGGGATGGGGATTGCAGCCTCCGGGAATCTCCATCCTGGAAGGGTCTCTATGTTTGAGCCCATCCACGGCTCCGCTCCAAAACATGCGGGGAAGAATACCGCCTGCCCTTTGGGAGCCATTTCCGCCGCAATGCTCCTGTTAGTCCATTTAGGGGAGAATAAGGGGGCCTGTAAGATCGAAAAGGCTATGGAGGGCCTTCTTCTTCGGAAAGAGATCCCCTCCCTCTCCACCGATTCAGGGCTGAAGACAAGGGAGACAGGAGACCTCCTCATTCGGGAACTGTCCGAATAATATTGCATTTTGCAATACTTTCAGGTGTTGGGGCTCAAGCCTTTTAAATGTAAGATTATAATATAATTAGACTTAGTTAGACCAGGAAGGGTGGCATAGAAATTGCATATAATAGTAAGAGAAAATATGCGTGATCCGAAAAACGGGTTTACTCTCATTGAGTTGATGGTCGTTGTGGTCGTTATTGGCATCCTGGCCGCAATTGCCCTTCCAAACTTCATGTCTATGCGGAATCGTGCCAAAGTTGCATCTCTCAAGGCGAATATGCATGTGGTTCAAATTGCCATTGAGGACTTTGGGGTGATGGCGGAGGGATTCTATCCGGAGAAAAAGAAAACGAAGGTTGAGGATGTGCTGGACGATGTTGGATACCCAGGAGTGGAGAATAAAAAATCTTTGGCAGGCAATAATAATAAACCCCCCTTTGACCCAGAGAATCTCCTGACCGATAATTTTGTGAACCCCTTCAATGGAAGCGGTCCTGCAATCAAAAATGGCAGCCCACTCGCAACCCCTCCCTCAGGACGTAGTTACTACGTTGGGTTCAATCTCTCTGGAGAGGCTGCCCGAGGCTACTCCATCTGTGCTTATGGAAAGGATAACCCCCTCAGCCTCATTCTCTCCAACTAAGGAGAGTTTCCCGGTTTCTGCTCCGAGGATGCTTCCGTCAATCGACCATAGCCAGATAAAATTTTATATTTGAAAAAACATAAAATCAATCAAAAGGAAATGCACTTCGAAATCCTGGTGGATGAAAATTGGGGCACCATCAAAAAGGTCGCCCAGACTGTCTATCGGAAGCACCGGGTGAGCAGGGTGGAGGTTGAGGCACTCATGGCAGGGTAGCGGATGCGGACATCCGCCGAGCGATGGGTGCTCCGCAGGCGTGACTCTCGCAACAGCAACGTGGCGGCATGGCCCTTTCCGCATATTCACCTGGGGGTGAGCGTGGAAGACGAGGGCGCCGCGGCGCATCTCGGCAGCACCGCCGGATTACCCAGCGGTTCCCTTCGCGTTGGCCATCGAGGGCGCCGTTACGGTGCAGGCAACAATCAACGTCGACGGCGATGTGGCCACCGCCACCGTTCAGGACAGCCTGGATCCGTTTCTCGACGCGGCGGCGATCAACTACGTGCTGCAATGGAAATACGAGCCCGCCTTGGTATACGGCACGCCGCGCGAGTTTCCG
>JADFOU010000026.1:416-12839 GCA_022562655.1 candidate division TA06 bacterium | reverse complement strand
CGTGTGATCCTCATGCCAGGAGCAGATGGCGGAGATTATCGCACTTGTGTCCAGGAGGAAGATCTCCACAGGCTTAACCTCTTCTCTCTTGACGCATCTTCTCCCGAGTCTCCTCCACAGCCCCTTTTGTCAAGGGCTCCACCTCTCCCTTCGGTACTACGATGGTGAGTCGTCCAGATCGAACCACATCCACCTCAAGGATCTCCGGTTCTATCTCGATTCGACCATCCCTCAAATGAATCTCAAGAGACATGCCCGCCTTCAACCCAGCCTCACTGCGGATCTCCTTGGGAATGACAATCCTTCCGGCAGAATCAATGGTAGTTTTAATACCATAAATATACCATATTTTTTACCAATTGTCAAGGGGAATTTCTCGCATGCTCCCTTCGCCCCACTATTGGGCGGGCAATCCCCTACAATGAGATGGATGAAAATGTTACGCTTGTGATAAATCCCTTATTGTTTAGGATTTGGTCTGCCTGAGGCGGATTGGAATTGCATTTACTTACATCAGGGCTTCAATCTCCTGAGAGAGGCGCTCGATAAATTCCTCCCCATCTCCCCCAAAACCCACGTGCTTGAATTGGATCTTACCCTTTTTGTCTATGACGAAGAGGGTAGGAATCCCCCGAACTCCAAAGCCTTTTCCAATTCCTTCCCGGAAGATATTCCCATCCGCCCAGAGGACGGGAATGGTGTACTGATTCTCTTCCATGAAGGGTTTTACCTTCCACACTTTTTCGTCACCGTTGATGGCGAAGAAGGCGACATCCTCTCTATCACCAAATTTTTCATAGACCGTCTGGAGATAGGGGAACTCTCTACGACAGGGACCACACCAGGTTGCCCAGAAGTCCAGCACCACGACCTTTCCACGGAGGTCCTTGAGGCGAACGACTTTCTCATCTAAATCTAAAAGTGAAAAGGAGGGGGCAGACAGATTCAACCGCTCTCCCAGTTTTGCCTTTATCTCATTCCCTTTCGTCTCAGCGATGAGGCTCTCGAGTCCCTCTGTTGAGCCATGGAGTTCGCTGAAGATCTTCTCCAAAGGCTCTTTTGCCTTTTCTTCACCGAGAGAGACTGCTTTGAGATAGGCCTCTTGGGCCTTATTGACATCCCCATTCTTTTCATAGACCTCACCTAAGTGGAGGAGGATATCCCCTTCACGCTCCTCCATCTCTGATGCCTCGACCAAAACCTCCTCTGCCTCCTTTAACCTTCCTAACTGGAGGTAAGCCCAGCCTAAGAGGCCCTTTCCTCTCATTCTGTAATAAGATTTCCATTCTTTGAAATCCTCATCCGTCATCCATGATTCTGGTCCCTTCGTCACGACGATGTTGAGAATCTCTTGTGAGTATCCAATGGCTTCTTCCTGATGGAAAGAGTTCTCCAGAAGATAAGATGCAAAGGCGTTTAGTGCCCACGCTCTGTCGTCTGTCTCTTCTTCGATCCACCTTCTTCCCCATAAAAGCGCCTTTTCCTCGGCATCCAGTAGGGGCGACTGACCGTTCTCTCCAACATTGTAGGTTTGAAAGAGCTCATAGAGGGTATTGCTCTTCCACCGAGACTCTGGATAGTTCTCAAGAAAAGCCTCTAATTTCTCTGCTTTCTCCTTTGGGTCCGATTCGGATCGTGCCTCAGTAAAGGCGGGTCTTTCTCCAGCCAATCTCTCCTGAACCGACATCATCTCCTTTGCCTCTTTCTCCTTTCCCATTTTCTCATAGATCTTAGCCAGATGAAGCATCAGGTCAGGATCCTCTTTTCGGAGTTCGATCGCCTCCAAAAGGTGAGAGAGAGCCTTGGAATAGAGTCCCTTCTGGTAATACACCCAGCCGTAGGTGTCGAGGTAATCCGCCAGGGAGTTGTTCTTTGATGCCTTCCATTTCTCTCTGGTCATCCCAGAAGGCTTCCTTTTCTTCTTGATTGTCTCGATTGCTTTTTTGGAGTACTTGTGGGCTAAGTCTAAATTCACCCCCTTCTCCGCGAACCCCCAGGCGACCTGATTGAGAACCCTGGAACTCCTCGGACTTGCCTTGACCATCTTTTTTCCATAGCGGGTCGCCTTTTCAAGGGTCTCCCCGAAGGGCCGTGGGTCGGGCAAGTCGGTCGGGCTCGGCGGCTCCTTTCCGGATTGGAGGACCCCCAGGTAATGTTCGAAAAGGGTCTGATAGACCTCTTTTCGTCTTGTGCTTTTAGGGAATTTTTCAAGAAAAGCCTCAAGGGCCTTTGCCCTCGCCTCTTCCTCCTCCTGGGAGGAGGCTTCGATGTAAGCCCTTTGTTCCCTAATCCCCTTCAACTCACCCAATACTTCTCCTGTATTAAGAAAGGAGAAAAACAGAAAAAACGTAAAAATTCTTTTCATTTGAAACCTCCTTTTTCTGATTTATGTTACCAAAAATCTGAAGGAGAATCAATAAAAATCTCTCTATAGAAAGGAGTTGACCATACAAGGGAAATGTGATAAATTCATGACACTTCTATATGTTCTCTTAAAAAGGTTAAAAGGGAAATCCTGATCGCCGAAAGAAAGAAAACAGGCGCCCGAAGGTTCAGCGATGAGGTTTTCTTAGGAAAAGACAGGAAAAACCCTCAAGGAATGGTTATCCATCTTGGACAGATGGGGAATGAAAGAGAAGGGGCACACCCTGACTGCAAGGTACTTGGGGGAGAAATACGGACTCTCTGGCTGGTGGGCTCAGGCGGTCACCATCCGTTACGAATGGGAAAGAGGGTTGAGGAATGGGAAAACCTTAAAAGATGACGGTAAACGTAAACGCCTTGGGAAAGGAGGTTGAAAATGGCAAAGCACACATTCTGTCACTTTGAATGGTCGTCTACCGACTTGGATAGAACAAAAGCCTTTCTCAACGGCCTGTTCGATTGGATATTCGAACCCTTCGGAGACAATGACCTGGTATTCAGCATCTGGAGGGTCCCGGTGGAGGAGATATAGCCCTACATTGAGAAGGCGAAGGAACTCGGGGGTGGAGTTGCCCTTTCTAAGACGGAGATCCCGACCGCTGGTTGGTTCGCCCACCTCACGAATCCGGGTGGATATGTCGTTGGGGTCTTCTTGGGAACAAGTCACGAATAGTTCAAAAACAGTTAAGGGGGTGTAGAAATGAATAATGTAAATATTCAGGAGATCGAGAGATTTGTCTCTACGTTAGAAAAAGATCCCTCCCAGGCGAAGAAGAGCAAGCGTGTCACGGGCTCCTGGGTGCTCGAGGAGGGAAAGCCTCAGTTCGTCTCCACGGTTGAATATCCCAAGGGAAAAGTCGTGCTCAACACAGAACTTCCGCCCTTCGCAGGTGGCTGGGGCACCAGCCCGGATCCAATCCAGTACTGTCTTTACGGCTTGGCGGCATGCTTTGCGGTAACTTTTGCAGCAACGGCGAGTGGGGAAGGAGTAGAACTTAAAAGGCTCGAAGTCACTGCGGAGAACTGGATGGACTTGAGGAAACAGATGGGACTTTCGGATGAGAATATCATCGAGAAAGTCAAGTTCACTGTCCATGCCGAGGGCGCTCCTCGGGATCAACTTGAAAAGATTCTTGCCCTTGCGGAAGAGCGCTGTCCGGGGGCAGAGTGTGTTACCCGGACGATCCCCCTGGAAGTAGAGTTGAAAACTTAAAGATCAAATTCGCCTGCAATAGGTTAGGCAAAATAGCGGAAGAGAAACGAAGATCTTGGTTGCTGGACAGCCTGGCCTAAAAATAGGAGAATCGAAGCCTGTCCTGGCGTCAGGCCAGGGATCTCCGTTGTCCGTCTAAGGCGGACCAAACCCAAGTGTAGAAGAAAGGAGGTGAAAAGAATGCAAATGCAACGATTATTCGTGAGGACCCTTTGTCCTCTCCTGGTTCTTGTCCTGGGCATGCTATGGATCGTAAGCCCTGGCATCGCCCAGGAGAAAGAGGAGAAAGTAGAGAAGTCCCTTTATGAGAGGCTCGGTGGTGTCTACGCTATTGCCACTGTCGTGGATGACTTCATTGAGCGCCTTCTGGCCAACGACGTCCTGAATGCCAATTCAGCCATCAAGGAGTCCAGGGATCGGGTATCCAAGGCGGGGCTCAAGTTCCAGGTCACAGCACTGGTCTGCATGGCAACCGGGGGACCGATACAATACACCGGGCGTTCGATGAAGGAGTCTCACAAGCATCTCAACATCACGGAGAAGGAGTGGCAGGCTATGGCAGCGGACTTCAAGATGTCCTTGGACAAGTTCAAGGTTCCTGAAAAGGAACAAAAAGAACTGTTTGCCATTGTGGAGAGCACAAAGGGAGACATCGTGGTATCTTCAAAGGGTAAAGGCAAGAAGTATTAAGATGTAGAGGCAACAACTCGGCGCGGTACCCTCGCCGGGGGAGGAGAAGAAGTAGCCGATTCCAATATTTAGCCAGGGAGGAAAATGAAAAGGATTCTGATCACAATTACAGGTATGGCGCTGGTGGCGCTGTTCTTGGCACCTGCAGGGGATGCCAAGGAGCCGAAGCAGATATCGGTGATCAAGAAGTTTGACGCCGCTTGGAATGCCCAAAACTTAGACGCCGCGATGTCTTTCTTTGCCGATGATGCCGTCGTCAAACTTCTGCCCCCACCCCCTGATGGAGGGATCTACACCGGGAAAAAGCAGATTCGCGGATGGGCAGAGGAATTTATAAAGGGATTCCATGTCGATTCGAAGCGATTCGTAGTGGATGGGAACAAGGTTTCCTGGATGTTCACGGTTCACTCAGACTATTTTGGGAAGATGGGCGTGAACCCTGGAACAGGGGTTGCCGAGGTTCTTCTTGAGAAAAACAAGATCAAAACGTTCACCCCTACATTCGACCAGGAGACGGTGGGGAAAATGGTCATCACTCAGTTCATTGAGGAGGTCTTGAACAAGGGGAACCTGGATGCAGCAGATGAGTTTATCGCTGCCAACTTCGTAGACCACAATCCCATTCCCGGACAGGAACCCACCCTTGAAGGCTTAAAAAAAGGCTTCAAGATGTTCCTTGCCGCCTTCCCTGACTTGCATCTTACGATTGAGGACATCATTGCCGAGGGGGACAAGGTCATGATCCGCTTGACAAGCCGCGGCACTCACAAGGGAGAGTTTATGGGCATCCCTCCTTCTGGAAAGCAGGTGACGGTTTTGGAGATCCACATCGCTCGTATCGCGAATGGCAAGATTGTGGAACACTGGGGGCTTGAGGATAACATGGGTATGATGCAACAGTTGGGCGCAATCCCACCACCAGGGAAGTGAAAAAAGGAGTAATCTTGAATTGAGCGAAGAGAGGAGCCCGGCAGCTTTGTACTTCCGGGCTTCTTTTGTAATGAAAACTGCGGGTAATCCCTTGACATCTCCTTGTTGGGGGGTATAGTTGATCTTCGAGGAGGCTTGCAATGGCTAAAGAAATGGAAGCAGAAGAGCTGAAGTCCAGTTTGGAACGGGGAGACTCCCTCTTTATGCTGGATGTCCGGACCCCTGAAGAATACGCAGATTGGCGGATCGAGGGTGTTCTTAACGTCCCCATCAACGATCTGGACACCCAACTAGCACAACTCCCAAAAAATCGAGAGATCGTAACCATCTGCGCCCGAGGTAATCGCTCTCAACTTGCTGCAGATTTTCTGACCAAGGCAGGGTATCAAGTCAAGTCCCTGCGGGGAGGAATGGTAGCCTGGAATACGGTCTACAACACCGTTCATGTTCCGCTGCAACTTGACGGGAAAGGACAGGTCTTCCAGATGCGTCGACTGGGGAAAGGCTGTATCTCCTATTTGATTGTTTCGGAGGGTGAGGCTTTGGTAGTGGATCCATCCTGCAGAACGGAAAAGTTCCTCGAAGTGGCAAAAGAGAATGACGCCAAGATCACCCATGTCGCAGACACCCACCAGCATGCGGACCATGTCTCCGGTGCCCGTTTGCTTGCAGAGACAACAGGCGCATCCCTGTATCTGAATCCCCTCGAGGAATACCTCTTCTCGGACTTCAAACCCATTGAGGATGGAGCATCTGTGACCGTAGGAAATGTATCTATTCGCTTCATTCATGCGCCTGGACATACACGGGGGAGTACAGTCTTTCAAATAGGCGATCAGGCTCTTTTGACCGGGGACATCCTCTTCGTAGAGGGAGTGGGACGACCCGATCTGCGGGACAAGGCTCAAGATTTTGCGGAGGAACTCTATTCCACATATCAAAAGCGCCTCAACTCACAATCGGATGACTTGGTCGTATTTCCCGCCCATTATGGCTCTCAGGTCAAGGTCCAGTTGAACCAGCCAATCTCCGCAACGCTGGGAGAACTCAAGAAACGAATCGGACTCTTTAATGTCACTAAAGATGAGTTCATCTCTTACGTCACATCCAATATCCCACCACGTCCACCCAATACCCAGTACATTGTGAAGATCAACCGCGGCGAGATCGATTGCGATCCTCTTCAAGCCGAAAGGTTAGAAGAGGGACCCAACCGGTGCGCAGTATCGGTCACACGGTAGCAATTCTTGAGTGGGAAAACGACAGGACCCTAAGGTACTAAAACTTTTCTGTCAACGCCTTCACTACCTTCCAACAGGAAAATCTATCACCGCTGCAAGCCGACCTCTGCACCGGTTAACTTCAGGACCTCGGGGATGCATATCCAATCGGTTCGGTTGGGACTGAGAGCCAACTGGAGACAGTTCACCCTTCTCGTCTTCATCAATGGCTTCGTAGGGGCGATGGTGGGATTGGAAAGAACCGTTGTCCCCCTCATCGCCAAGATGGATTTTGGGCTTGCTTTTTTCCGTTTTCTTCGAGGTCGAGACGCGCCCCTATGCTCAACGCGAAGCCGAGATCAATTCCCATCCCTTGGTTTCCCAACCTTCTCTTTCCTTTCGTGAGGTTTTCCGGCTAACCAGCTGGAAGAACCGGAATCTTTTCGCCGCTCAGCCAGGCAGGGATGTTCAATAACCTCAATGATGGCATGGTGTGGGGGTTATTTCCCATTTTTCTGGCTGGAAAAGGGCTTCCGCTGGAGCAGGTGGGGATTATTACGGCGGTCTATCCAGGCGTCTGGGGGTTGAGTCAACTGGTCACGGGTACCCTCAGTGACCGCTGGGGTCGAAAGGGGATGATTGTTATTGGAATGTGGGTGCAGGCAGTGGGTATCGGATTTTTCGTCATCAGTCCAGACCTACTTGTTCTGGCTCGGAAGTTCAGTTCTCTTGGGTTTGGGTACAGCCATGGTCTATCCCACACTTCTGGATTCCGTCTCCGATGTTGCTCGTCCAGAGTGGCGGGGAACGGCTGTGGGGGTCTATCGCTTCTGGCGGGATGGGGGATATGCTGTAGGTGTCCTCACAGCGGGATTTCTCTCTGACGCCTTTGGGATTCCGGCCGCAATTGCTGCCATCGAAGGACTGACCTTTCTTTCGGGTGGAGTCGTCGCAAGGGTGATGTCGGAGACCCTTTCTTTTAAGGCAAATCCCCAATTCTCCTCCCTAAATGCCAGGTTGTTGAGAAACGGAGATTCCTGGCTGCCGCCAGGACAGGCTTCGATTCCAAGGATCAAATACTAAATTCTCAACATATTTAATCCATCTCAGTTGGAAGATCCAACAAGAATGTGCAAATGTGCGCACATTCGCACATAACCAACAGGATGATGATATGGATGAAAAAGTCAAGTTTTGGGGTGACTAAAAAATTTCAAAAAAGGTCTGGTCAAGGCTGTCCTAAATCTATATAATGAATAATTGGAGCAGGCAATGGTGTGATTACCTTGGCTGTGCCTGAAGAGAGAGAAGATGATTTTAAGATTTTTGAACAAATATCGAGATATCGGTCTCTTGATTCTTCGAATAGGTCTGGGATCCATGTTCCTGTTTCATGGCGCTCCCAAATGCTTTGGTGGACCAGAGAAATGGGAAAGACTGGGGACGGCAATGGGCAATCTGGGTATTCATTTTATTCCAGTATTCTGGGGATTTATGGCGGGTTTTTCGGAATTTTTTGGAGGGTTATGTATAATCTTAGGGTTATTTTTCAGACCTGCATGTATCCTTCTATTATTAACCATGACTGTTGCTGCTGTCAGTCACTTCAGTAAAGGGGATGGTTTGGGCGGGGCTTCCCATGCCATTGAAGATGGGATTGTTTTCTTGAGTTTGATTTTTATGGGTCCAGGGAAGTATAGTCTGGATGAGTTTCTAAAGCGTTCTGAAAGACCCGGCAGAAACCAAGTAGATTCAAACACAGGAGGAGACTATGGAAGCAAAACTGAAAGAACTCAAAACCCTTCTCATTGAGATCGATGACCTGAAGTCCGCTGCTTCACTGTTACACTGGGATCAGGCAACCTATATGCCTTCTGGAGGTGGATCTGCTCGCTCTCGTCAGCTCGCTACCCTGGAACGCCTCGCCCATGAGAAGTTCATCGATCCAGCGTTCGGTAAAATACTTGAAGATCTTCGGTCCTATGAGGAGAGCCTTCCCTACGACTCAGATGATGCCAGCCTTCTCCGAGTGACACGACGTAAATACGAAAAAGCGGTAAAGGTCCCAGCGGCGTTTATGGCGCAGCTCTACAGGCACACAGCCTCGTCCTATGAGGTCTGGACAAAAGCTCGTCCTGCCAACGATTTCGCTCTTGTAGAGCCTATTCTTGAAAAGACCCTCGACTTGAGCCGACAACTCGCAGATTTCTTCCCCGGTTACAAAAACATCGCAGACCCCCTGATCGACTATTCCGACTATGGCATGAAAGCCTCAACTGTTCTTGAGCTATTCGATAAATTGCGAGAGCAGCTCATTCCCATGGTGCAGAGGATCACATCCCAATCCCTTGCGGACGATTCCTGCTTGCACAAGACCTTTTCGGAGGAAAAACAGAAGGCGTTTGGTCTTGAGGTCATCCAGTGCTTCGGGTTTGACTTCAAACGTGGACGACAGGACAAAACCCACCACCCCTTTATGACGAAGTTCTCCCTGGGTGACGTTCGGATTACCACCCGTTATAAGGAAAACGACTTAAGCGAAGGGCTCTTCAGCACGATGCATGAGTCTGGCCATGCACTGTACGAGTTGGGAATCCCCATGGACTTTGAGGGGTTACCCCTTGCAGATGGGACTTCTGCGGGAGTCCACGAGAGCCAATCTCGCCTTTGGGAAAATCTTGTGGGGCGGAGCCGTAGCTTCTGGAATTTTTTCTATCCAAAACTTCAAAAAACCTTTTCCGACCAGCTGGGTTCGGTTTCGCTGGACACTTTTTATCGTGCGATCAACAAGGTTGAACGCTCCTTGATCCGAACGGACGCCGATGAAGTGACCTACAACCTTCACGTCATGTTGCGCTTCAATTTCGAACTGGACTTGCTCGAAGGACGCCTTCCCGTCCGCGATCTGGCAGAAGCATGGCGTGAGAGATACAAAACCGACATAGGAATTGCTCCGCCGGATGACCGAGATGGCATCTTGCAAGATGTCCATTGGTTTGCAGGCACCATCGGCGGTTCCTTTCAAGGCTACACGTTGGGCAACATCCTGAGTGTCCAGTTCTTTGAGAGTGCCCTCAATGCTCATCCGGAGATCCCCAAGGAGGTAGAAAAGGGGGAGTTTGGAACACTGCACTCATGGTTAAAAGAGAACATCTATCAGTACGGAAGCAAGTTTACCGCATCGGAACTCGTCGAACGCGCCACGGGTGGACCATTGAGCATCGATCCGTACATCCGGTATCTCAAGAAAAAGTACGGAGAGTTGTATAAATTGTAGGGCAGAAATTCATGTCTGTCAAAAAGTAGGTCAACCGTCCTCGATTGATAATGGATAATTTGTAAAGTATTTAGAATATGTCCCAGGACGATTCGACGATCCAATGGCTCTTGGAAGGGGATCCTGCGATTCGATGGCAGGTGTTGAAGGATGTTGTGGAGGAGGCGGAACGCACCGTCGAGCAGGAGCGGCAGAAGCTGGTCCATGAGGGCTGGGGAGCACGCCTTCTCGCCAGACAGGATCCCGAGGGTACATGGGGGCCGGCGGGCTATCATCTGACGGCGGACTGTACTCTCCGAAGTGGACTTCGACGACCTACACGATGCTGCTCCTACGCGATTTCGGTCTGCCAGCCAAAAACCGGCAGGCGCGGAGAACTTGCGCGCCCCTCCTCGACCAGGGGATCCAGCGAGACGGCGGCATCAACTACGGCTGGAGAGGCCGCAGCGAGACCTGCATCACCGGAATGGTGCTCTCCATCCTCTCCTACTTCCAGCATGACGACGACTGTCTCGACACCATTGCTGACCACCTGCTCAAGCAACAGATGGACGATGGTGGGTGGAACTGCAGGCGGGCATACGGCGCGACCCATTCCTCGGTTCACACCACCATCAATGTGCTCGAGGGGTTGCGACTGTATGAACATTTTCGCCGACGCAAAGTGCGCGTGGTGCGCGCTGCGCAGCGGACGCGAGTTCCTCTTAGTGCACCGGCTCTTTCGCTCCCATCGCACAGGCGACGTTATCAAACCTGCATTTATTCGCTTCGCCTTCCTGCCGCGGTGGCATTACGACATCCTGCGCGCCCTCGATTATTTCCAAGCCGTCAACGCATCTCGCGACCAACGTCTCGCCGAGGCGATTGGTATTGTCCGGAACAACCAGCTCGAGGATGGCCGCTGGCCGCTGCAACACCGCTACAAAGGCAAAACCTTTTTCAATCTGGAACGCTTGGGCGCGCCCAGCCGGTGGAATACCTTAAGAGCACTCAGGGTTCTGAAATGGTGGGGTGGTGATGAATCTTAAGGAATTCACCACAAAGGCACTAAGATCATAAAATTATAAAAACAACAAAAACTTCAATTTATTTAGTATTTTCATGACTTCCCAAGCACTACCAGAATCTAAGTTTCCGGTTGGTTCATCCGCTAATATTATTTCTGGCCTCAATACAATCGCCCTGGCAATAGCCGTTCGTTGGGATTCACCACCAGATAGCTGGTTTGGAAAATGGGTTGACTTTCTATCTAAATTTACAAGAGAGAGTATCTCATTTGTAGTTTTTGCGATTTCATCGTCTGGTAGTCCTATTATCTCTAAGGGGAATGATACATTTTCGAAAACTGTTCTCTGTGGAAGCAGCTTGAAATCTTGGAAAATAGTCCCTATTCTACGACGAAGGTGCGGGACCTGAGAAGGAAGAAGGTTTGATATCTCCAAATCATCAACAAATATTTTGCCTGCCGTCGGCTCTTCTTCTTTAATAATCAACTTGAGAATTGTAGATTTGCCTGCTCCAGATTTACCAATTAAGAACAAAAATTCGCCATCAGCAATTTTTGCGGTAATATCCGACAAGGCGTTTAAGCCATCATATTTTTTTGAAACTTGTTGAAGATCTATCATTGGGCAAGCCCTCTGCAAATTAAGGTATCTTATAGGTTACCAAAATACAGGCTAAAAAGCAACTTAGAAATCTATTCTTAATTTTATGACTTAGGCAAAAATCGATTGACTATTTGGTTCTCTAGTAATATCCTCTCTGGAAAGAAGATTATGGGAGAAACATCATTAAAAGGGCGCTTATCTAATTCAGAAATAGAAACCGTTACATTTGCTAAAAAATTTGCTAAAAATTTAAAAGTTGGCGATATAGTTGCAATTTACGGAAACTTAGGGGCTGGGAAAACTACGTTTATAAAAGGCTTAGCCGCAGGGCTCGGGTACGTAGGTAGAGTGTTTTCACCAACTTTTATTTTTGTAAGACCATACAAGATTGGGAACCAGAAAAACAAAATCGAGACTTTATTTCACATAGATCTTTATCGATCAGAAAATAAAACTGATTTAAGAAATGTTGGTATCGAAGAATTTTTGGCTGACAAAAAGGCGGTGTCCGTGGTTGAGTGGCCAGAGAAGATCGAAGAGAGTCTACCGGAAAAAACCATCAAGATAAAAATTGATATTATTGGTAAAAGCAAAAGAAGGATTATAATTTTCTAGCTTGTAAATAATCTGCTGCGGCGATTAGATACTGTTTACCGGTATCTTCGATTTTTGACGATGCAATAGTTTCTTTTGCTCTATCCAATAAATATTCTGAGAGCGAAACGGCGTAAGAAAGCGCTCCAGTCTCCCTGAAAACTACTCGAACCATTTCTATTTCCGATTCGTTGGCATAATTATTTCCCAATACCCTCTTTAGCAGGTTTTTTTGCTGCTTGCTCGCCATCTCAAGTGCTTTTACCACAAGGAGTGTTTTCTTTCCTTCTTTTATATCCGAATCAGTTGGTTTACCAATTTCTTCTTCGTCTCCAAAAGTTCCCATTATATCATCTTGAGTTTGAAAAGCTTGACCAAACGGTAGGGCGTACGTAGTAAAAGCCTCGTATAGATCAGGATCAGCCCCTGTAAGAGCAGCTCCAATGTGAAGTGGCCTTTCCACTG
>JADFOU010000026.1:0-406 GCA_022562655.1 candidate division TA06 bacterium | reverse complement strand
TTTTTAAATATGGAATGGAAAATACCATTCCAGGAATTATGGACTTGTTGAAGGGAGTGAAAGACGATGTGGCAATGGAAATTAAGCGAATGCCAGATCTTGTAGTGTATAAGGATGGGCATGCAAATTTTATTGAAGTAAAATTTAGCTTTTCTTATACGCTCATGAGGAAATGGAGCAATATTCAAAATTTCATCGGCAAAGGTTGTGGCTAAATCTCCTGCCAAAATAGCCGCCGATAGTCCAAAACGTTTGGGATCACCACGGAATTTCCAATTTTTGTGCAGTTGTTCAAATATCTTGTGGGTAGTTGGTTTTCCCCTTCGAAGGTCTGAATTGTCAATTATGTCATCGTGGATCGTAGCAAAAATATGAAGTAGCTCTACAGAAAGGGATGCTAGAAGAA
>JADFOU010000329.1 GCA_022562655.1 candidate division TA06 bacterium | reverse complement strand
ATATACGAGGGAAAAACGGTAGATTGGCCTAAGGAGATCGTTGATGAACTCACTCATGCTGGTAAGTTTGAAAAGATGGTCAATGTTACCGGGATAATTACTTTCGGATGTAACATCCCCCTCTTTGTCATCGGAAATGACCCAATTGAAGCGATAGAATTTCCCCATCGAAACCTTTCTGATGAATTAAAATCTAAAGCAGAATGGCACAATTATTATGACCCGGATGATGTCCTGGGTTTTCCATTAAAAGAATTGAAATATTCCTATGACGGTTTGGAAAAACCACCGAATGTTTATTCCTATCCAGATGTCGTGATGGAGGATGTACCCATCCAAGTCGGAAATTTCTTAATAGGGGGGACACCCAAAAGCCATACAAGTTACTGGGGAGATAACAAGTTTGTTGAACCTGTTGCAAAGTATATCAGAAGATTTTTGTAAATTATTGGAAATACACTATTTATCTCTTTCCTTCCCCTTATTCACCCGAAACCCTCTTTACATCTCAAAACTCCTTGACACTCCCCTATTTTCCTGATATTTTAAGCCTCTGAAGATTTCTGGAAAGATCCTTCGGCGAATTTTTCAGCCACGTTCTATTCAGTTATGATACTACAATCTTTCCATAAAGATACTGATTTGGCATGAAACCTTATAGAAAACTTAGTGTTGGCTCTTTAGCTGTACTTACAATACTCACCTTCTGTGTTTTTGAACTCATAGCGGATAGGGATGTTTGGGCGGATTCCCGCCGTGAGGCGGCCCTGAATCCCCTGCCCTCAGCGATTCCGGACCGTATTGTCCTGACCTGGAGGGATAATCCGGTGACCTCTCAGGCGGTGACATGGCGCACCGACTCGACGGTAAAGCAGGCATTTGCGGAGATCGCACCGGCAGACCCATCGCCAGATTTTACTAAAAAAGCGCAACGGTTTCAGGCTAAAACCACTTTGATGCAGACAGAAAGTGGTCGAGCAGTCTATCACTCGGTAAACTTTGAGAACCTGCACCCCAACATGTTATATGCCTACCGCGTTGGCAGCAGCGAAAACTGGAGCGAATGGTTTCATTTTCGCACTGCGAGCGATCAGCCAGGACCTTTTTCATTCATCTATTTCGGTGATGCCCAGAATAATGTCCTCTCTCTCTGGTCCCGAGCCATCCGGTCTGCATACTCAGATGCCCCTAAGGCACGCTTTATGATTCATGCAGGCGACTTGGTTGACCATGCCAATCGCGATCGAGAATGGGGAGAATGGTTTCAGGCTGGCGGATGGATCCACTCCATGGTTCCGTGTATCCCCATACCGGGTAACCATGAGTATGCCCGGGATGAGAATGGGGTTTATAGACTCTCACACTACTGGAGGCCTCAGTTCACTCTGCCGGAGCATGGAGTGGAAGGCCTTGAAGAAACAGTTTACTACATAGATTATCAGGGTGTCAGGATTATCGGGCTAAACTCCAACGAAAGGTTGGAGGAACAGGCGGTCTGGCTCGACAAAGCGCTTCAAAATAATTCGATTCGCTGGACAGTCGTCACATTTCACCATCCCGTCTTCTCATCTGCCAAGGGGCGTGACAACAAGAGGCTGAGGGAGCTTTGGAAACCCATTTTAGATAAATACAGAGTAGATATAGTACTCCAGGGGCACGACCACACCTATGCCCGGGGACGTAATCTCTCATTGGGTGTCAGTGTCCAAGACCCCAAAAGTGGTACAGTATACGTTGTATCTATCAGTGGACCCAAAATGTACAAGTTGACCCCCAATCGCTGGATGGATCGGGCCGCTGAAAATACGCAGCTCTTTCAGGTGATTTCGGTAACGCAGGATACTTTACACTATCAAGCGATTACGGTGACCGGTGAACTTTATGATGCGTTCGATTTGATCAAGCAGGAAGGGGCTGCGAACTTATTGGTAGAAAGAATCTCTTCTGAAGAACCTGAACGTACCTTTAAGTCTACTTCAGGAAAGCGCTGATCTGCGAGGGATCAGTTCTTGACTTGAGGGTTCATCTTAACAGGCTAACTCTCTTATCCCACTTCACATTTCCCACCTCCAATCCTACTAAATTCTCTCTAAACCTCTATTTTTCTTGACACTTCCCTATTTACCTGATATTTTGAGACCATGAAAATTCAAGGAAAGATCCTTCGGGGAGTCTTTCAATCTCGTTCCAATCGTTTTCTCACTCTGGTTCGAGTCAAAGGGTCTGTGGTCCCGTGTTTTCTGCCCAATCCCGGGAGGCTGAAGGAACTTCTCCTGCAGGGAGCTCCTGTTTTGATTCGAGAAAAGTGGTCACAGGCAAGGATGCCTGTGGCACCAAGGAAGACACGTTATGATCTTATTGCTGTAGATCATGAGGGGCAGAGGGTCTTTCTGGATACCCGAATGCCCAATCAATTGGTCGCTGAAGCCCTGGAGAATGGGAGTCTGGAGGAGTTCAGAGGGTATGAAAAAATTGTAAAGGAATTTCCATATGGGAGGAGCCGGTTTGACTTTGCCTTGTTTGGAAATGGAAAGAAGACGACAGGCAATCCGCCTGCCGAGCCCTTCTTACTTGCCCATCCCTCGGCCAGGGAGGCGGATGTCCTACTGGAGGTGAAGTCCTGTACATTGGTTGAAAAC
>JADFOU010000328.1 GCA_022562655.1 candidate division TA06 bacterium | reverse complement strand
AAAATTAATTTATTATTCTTAAAAATCCTGACTGTATCTCTTGTGACCCTATCCAGCAGTCAGGTGGATGCGGGGCGTCTCACAAAGACTTTTGACTTTTTAAAAACCGACCTCGTATTCGAAAAAGAAAAGGGCTACGATAAGGTAACCCTGAAGGATGCTTTCCACACTACAGAATTTGGGAAGCCCTTGCTACCTTCCAGGGTCTTCTACTTCGTCATTCCAGCCAATGCAGAGGTCTCTGATGTGAGAGCGATTTCAATCAAAAGTGCTATACTGGAGGGAGAATACGATCTCTTTCCGACACAGCCTCCGAAATCCATTAAGGGAGACCCGGTCTGGGTAGAACCAGATGCGAAAGTCTACGGCTCCCCTGCTCCTTATCCAGAGAATTTGGCGAAATTGACGGGAGAAGGCTATTTAGCCGGATACAAAATTGTTAGTATCCTCGTCTATCCTTTACAATATTCCCCAGCAGAAAAGAAACTCACATTTCATTCAAAAATCGAAATCGTTCTTGAATATAGAAGTTCGTTTAATACTTCCATTCCTGTAAAGCGAAAAAGTAGAGAGAATCAAGAACTGTTTCGGAATATGGTGACAGGGCTGGTAGTCAATCCCTTTGATGTAGAGATATTTACTCCAAGCCCTCAAACAGTTAAAACATCCAAAGTGGATAAGTTCTCCATCACTGAGATGCCATCTGCGCAGGGAACTTCCGTTGAATATGTGATTATCACCTCTGACGATCTTGCCGGTGAATTTCAGGCTCTCGCCGATTGGAAGACAAAGAGAGGCATTCCAGCCACAGTCCGGACGACCTCCTGGATTCAGGCAAACTACCCCAATGGAGCTGATTTACAGGAGACGATTCGGAAGTTTGTCCAGGATGCCTATACCCACTGGGGAACGGTCTGGGTGCTTCTTGGTGGAGATACGGACATCATCCCCCCTCGATATGCCCATGTCAATCAAGCCTTCTATTATGGGGAGAATATTCCCACAGACATCTATTATGCCTGTCTGGATGGAAACTGGAATGCCGATGGGGACGGGATCTTCGGGGAGGCGGTCTGGGACAGCGTGGATCTATACCCGGAGATCTTCATTGGAAGGGCACCCGTTGAGGATACTTCTGAAGCCAACACCTTTGTCAATAAGGTCATGAATTATGCGAATCCGGACTCAACAGCCTATCAGACGAAAGCCCTCTTTCTCGGGACGGATATGTTCACTTCCGGCGATGGTGCTGACTTCTGTGATGTCATTGCCGATTCTATCTTTCCTTCCTGGTTCATAAAAGCAAAGCTCTATGAACCTCCAGGGCGAGAAGGTGATGAGAACCGACAGGCCGTCATTGATTCCCTCAATGCAGGGTTTAACCTGGTCTATTTTCAAGGGCACGGCAGTGGGGATGGTATCCAGGTCAAGCGAGATTTTGCTGGTAATAGAGCCCATCAGGAACATCTCAATCGAGCGGATATGGACACTCTTACTAATGATGGAAAGTTTTCAATTTTCTATGCTGTGACCTGTAATGCAGGATCCATTGACCATGATGCATTCTTTGAACACTTCTTGAACAATCCCAACGGTGGTGGTGTCGGGGCTGTCTCCACCACCCGTTATGACTATCCATTCGTTGAATTTAAATTTAGTAAAACATTCTTTGATTCCTTATTCAGCAGCAGCGAAAATAATGTCAAAATCGGCAAGACCGAGGAGATGTCCAGAATTCCTTTCATCGGTAACTCAGAGATAGATGGACAACATCGTTTCATTCAATTCACCCGTATCCTCTTAGCAGATCCGGAGATGGATGTCTGGACGGATAATCCAAAGTGTCTTACCGCATCTTTTCCAGACTCTGTCCCCCTGGGTCCCACTCAATTTACCGTTACCGTCCAAACATGTATCCCCACAGCATCCAGTCTCATCTCCGGCGCTCTGGTTACCCTGAAGAAGGGGGATGAAGATTATGCCTATGGATTGACAGACAACAACGGTCAGATCACCTTCACCTTCACCCCGGAGACAGCAGGGTCCCTGAGTGTCGCAGTAACGAAGCACAACTACCTCCCTTTTGAGGGCTATTCTCAAATCTATGTCCCGGAGCCTTATGTGGTCTATCACAACCAGACCATTGATGACGACGATGTGGGAGGGAGTAGTGGGAACGATAACGGAATCATTGATGCCGGTGAATCCATTGAAATGCCTTTTGTATTAAAGAATACAGGGAGTGGCACAGCCCTAAATGTTGAGGCTACATTGACCACATCCAATTCTTATGTAACGATCACAGACAGTCTCGAGACTTTTGGGAATATCTCCCCTGGGGATACTGCTGTAAGTCTTGAAGATTTTTATTTCTTGATCTCCACAAATCCCCCTGACGATGAGGATCTCACCTTCACCGTAAGCATAACTTATTCTTCAGATGGTCAACCCTCCCTCTCTTCCACAGACGAATTCACCCTCAAAATCCGTGCCCCTAACTTGGAACATTTTGCCCACACGGTTGCCGATCAATACGACGACGCGCTGGCCAACTTCGACGCGGCGCTGACCATGCGGAGTGACTATCAGACGGGCCATTTCAATCGTGGTAATCTGTTGTTGGCCACCGGGCGATGGCGTGA
>JADFOU010000025.1 GCA_022562655.1 candidate division TA06 bacterium | reverse complement strand
GACCTACAGGTAAGACCACTCCCCCAGGATGAGCTGTTTACCTACCTGCATGCTTCGGATGTACTGCTTATTCACAGGGAATCCTCGCAAAAGTACAAGGCAGTCGTGTCCAGTTCGGTTTGCCAGGTTCTCGGATCCGGATGCCCTATCCTGTTTCACGAGTCGAACTACATTGAACTACATGGAGACGAAATTTGGAAATACCGGGATTTTGATGAGATGAAAATCAAAATTATTGATTTATTTAACAATAAATTCGATCTCAGTAAAGTTGAGACATTTCTTGAGCAGCACAATGCCGAAAGAATTGCTGACAGGTTTCTTGAACTTTTTGAAGAATTAATGAAAAATCGAAACAGGAGATAACGATAATGACCATACTGGATAAAAGTATTCAACAATTAAGCAATGGTTCACTTATCACACTCGATAATGGAGAACATATTTTCAAGTTGGGTTCCTTTGAAGGGAATCCTATTGTAAAGCCTCAGGATATTGGGCTGACCTGGCATGAGGACGGCGAGTTAAAAATCGGAGCTGTCTTTAACGGCGGGGCTGAAGTGTTTCAGGATAGGGTCATCGTAATGCCAAGATGTCACCAGGGGTATTGTGAGGGCAGGTTTGTTGATCCAAAAACTGGTATCGAACGTATCTGCCTTGAAAACTATGTTTCTGAGATTTGGCCTCTGGTGAGTGAAGATGGTATAAACTTCGGTAGGTTCCGGAACGTAGTCATCCGAGGCGATGGAAGCGACCATCAGGACTTCATCTATGGGATAGAGGACATTCGAATCATTAAATATGATCAAAGGTATCTGTTGATCGGGTGTGGCAAGACTGGTCCCGCTTTTAAAGCCGCAAACGCAGACAGGATCGCGGTTTACTCAACCAACGATTTTGTAAACATCACCTATCACGGTATCATTGAATCCTTCGACTCGCGTAATGCTGTACCTTTCCCGGAGACAATATACGGGCAACAGTATATGCTGTTGCGTTTTCATCCTGACATTTGTTTAGATGTTCTTGAAACCGGCATTGATCAATTAATGAGTCCTAATAAGCATATAAAATACTGGAAGGAAATTTATGAACGACGAAGTAATAATCTTCTTTTAGAAGCTGGGGGTTACCCGCACGAAAAGGAGAAAATCGGCCCTGGTGCCCAGGCAATAAAAACCGATAAAGGCTGGTTGGTAATATATCATGCTGTTGGTGAGATAGAGAATGATATTTGTCAAGCTTACGGATTGGCAGAGAATATTGAAAGAGGATATTCTATATGCGTTGCCCTTTTGGACCTTGATAATCCAAAAAAGGTGCTTTGTCGAACGAAAAAACCAATTTATATTCCTTCTGCACCTTATGAATTATATGGTAATGATCAGTATCCTATAGATGTCCCAGCAGTTGTTTTTCCTGTAGGGGCCTTCGTTCGAAAGGGCAAACTAGTGCTATATGTCGGATCTGGCGATAAATACGTGATCCTGTTAAGTTGCAATCTTAAGAACTTGATTAATTATTTATGGGAGTATTGCAAGTACGATGCATAAGATATTTCAATTAATCGGATGCTTGCCTAACAAGGCGCTGCACCTGACCGCTATTCCGCTACGCTCCATTGCGGCAGGTGAGCTTGGTCGTTCGGCAGGAGCAAACGATCACATTTGACTCCACGCAATAGCGGATGTAGAGAAAACATTTTTAGTGTCAAACCTTGAAAATACACTTTACAATCAGTGAGTGCTTTTCGTCTCTTTGATGAGAGATCCTATGTAAGGATAAGAGTACGATCGAGCGATTTTTTCATTTCACTACAATGGAGGATCAAAGTGAATAAGATTTTTTGGAAGATAAGTTGGAATTTAGATAGAGATTAAGAAAGAATGAAATTTTGTATTGACCCCAATTTATTTCGGTCAGCATGATTGCAATAGTAAAGTGTAAATTTTAGGTTTGACCCCATTTCACGCATATATTGACAAGACTTTCCCTCGTAGGGCAAAAGAAAAGGGGGGAGGGTTTGTTGTGGGGGGGGAGAACTGGGGGCAGGGGTCGAGTCGGGAGCACGCCGCCATTGCCCCCATGTATTTGGGGGTGAAGGCAATCCTCGCCAAGAGTTTTGCCCGGATCCATGAGGCGAATCTGGTCAATTTTGGGATCCTCCCCTCCGTTTCGTAAATCCCGAGGATCATGAGAAAATCGGTCAGGGAGATCGTCTTGAAATCGAGGGGATTCGTAATTTCCTTGAATCGGGAGATGAGATCCTCGTCCGAAACATCACAAAGGGCGAGAGCTATCGAATGACCCATACTCTCTCCAAAAGGAAGTTGGAGACGCTCCTTGCGGGTGGTTTGAGCCGGTTTCTGAAGAAGAAGTTTAAGAACCAGTAGCAGTTGCAGTTAGCAGTTGCAGAAGGGACGAAATAGGGACAGGCTACTTATCAGATGTTTCGCGTGACCTATCAGGTGGCCAAGACCTGGCAGCAATTGAGGTCCGACCATCACGGCAAGGGAAGGACCAAGTTTCCCATTTCCTGCCGACCGTTTGGAAAACCAGCCTGTCCCCTTAAAATCCCCCTTAAAATCTAAGTCGAAAAACAAAAATTTGAAACTTATTCCAGCCTTTATAAATCATAAGTTTATAAATTTAATATATTTATATAAAAAGAATTAGGATCTACTTTAATTCCCTATTTTTCTTCCCTGAAACCTTCCATCGTCTTAAACCCCTCTATTTCTTGCTGATTTCGTCGGGAATATTGCTCTCTAAATTGCCGAGAACCGGGCGGGAGATCGGATTTGGAAGTGTCTTTTATTCTTGACAGTAGGGTATAAGATGTGATATTATCAAAGTTTGCACCTCCTTTTAGAGTAAAGGCTTGAAATGACCCTTCAAGAGATTATTATGGCCCTCGAAACGTATTGGGCAGAGCAGGGGTGTCTTCTCTTTCAGCCCTACAACAGCGAGGTCGGGGCAGGGACCTTTAATCCGGTCACGTTTTTCCGGGTCCTGGGACCAAAACCCTGGAAGGTGGCCCACGTGGAGGTCTCGAAACGCCCCCGGGATGGACGATACGGGAAGAACCCCAATCGAGTCCAGCAGTTTTATCAATATCAAGTGATTCTGAAACCCGCTCCGGAGGATGTCCAAGACCTCTATCTGAATAGTTTAAAAGCCCTCGGCATCTCCTTTAAGAAACATGATGTTCGATTCGTTGAGGACGATTGGGAATCTCCAACCCTTGGGGCTTGGGGTCTGGGTTGGGAGGTCTGGTTAGATGGAATGGAGATCACGCAGTTCACCTACTTCCAGCAGGTGGGAGGGTTAGATCTGGACCTCATCCCAGCAGAACTCACCTATGGTTTGGAAAGGATTGCCATGGTGGTTCAAGGAAAGAAAACCTTCGCTGAGGTCATCTGGTGCGACCCGCCCGCCGGGAGGGGCAAAGGAGAATCGGGCTCGGGAGGAATTACCTGGGGGGAGGTGTATGGAGAGAGTGAGACCCAGTTCTCCCGGTTTAACTTTGAGGAGGCGGATGTCCAGCTCCACTCCCTCCTTTTTGATAAATTTGAAGATGAGGCGAAACGACTTATTGATCAGGGTAATTTTTATCCGGGCTATGATTATGTGATTAAATGTTCTCACCTCTTTAATCTCTTAGAGGCGAGAAGAGCCATCAGCGTGGCGGAACGGACGAATTATATTGCACGGGTGAGGCGACTTGCGCGGAAAGCAGCGGTAGCGTATTTGGAGAACAGTAAGCAGTAGCAGTGGCAGAAGTAGTAGATAGTAGGTTGTAGGTAGGGTATAGAAAAAATTATTTACATGTATTTAACAATTTAACGATTTAATCTTTTAACAAGATTGAAGAAGGATTTTCTCTTAGAGATCGGGACGGAGGAGATTCCGGCATCTTATTTGAAGCCTGCTGAGATCCAACTTCGAGAGAGGATGGTCAGTTTCTTCTCTGATCAGAAAGTCTCCATAGGTGCGGTCTCTGCCTATTCAACGCCACGTCGGCTGGCTGTTCTCGTCAAGGATGTGGATTCAAAACAGGAAGAGAGGCGGATAGAGATTCTGGGTCCCTCAAAAAATGCAAGCCCCAAAGCCCTGGAAGGTTTCACAAGGGCTCACGGCGTGTCCAAGAAGAATCTTGTGGTGAAGCAGTCAAAGAGGGGAGAGGTCTATTGTTGCATAAAAGTGGAGCCAGGAAGACCCACCATTGAACTTCTCAAAACCTTTCTCCCGGAGTTCATCCAGAAGATGGATTTCCCGAAGGCGATGTGGTGGGAGAAGTCAAAGCTTCGATTTGCCCGTCCCATTCGCTGGTTGACAGCCCTTTACGGAGAGCGGGTGATCCCCTTCAATGTGGGAGGGGTTCGGGCCACACGTAAGAGTTATGGACACCGTTTCCTTTACCCCAAAGCTTTTCTTCTGAAGAATCCGGACCAGTATGTCCGAACCTTAGAGAAGAAAGGGGTCATTGTAGATCGAATGAAACGTAGAGAGAAGATCCTGAAAGAGATTGAGATGAGGGCGAAAAGGGTGAAGGCGAAGCCAATTTTGGATGAGGAACTCCTGGAGGAGGTGACTGACCTGGTAGAATATCCAGCGACAATCCTGGGACGCTTTGATCCAGACTTTCTACAGCTTCCCAAAGAGGTAGTCATCACGGCGATGCGGTCCCACCAGCGATACTTCGCCGTGACGAATTCCCAAAAAGCCCTCCATCCTTATTTTATCGCCGTCGTCAATGTCAAAAATAAGAGTATGGATTTGATTCGAAAAGGGAATGAGGCCGTTTTATCAGCCCGACTGGCAGATGCCCGGTTTTACTGGGAAGAGGACCGAAGACGGAACCTCTCCGAGATGGTGGAGGGGTTGAAAGGGGTCGTGTGGCAGGAGAACCTGGGGACCCTATACGACAAGACCCAGAGGGTCATGAGGGCTGCCAGTGAGTTGGCCGACCAGAGGGAGGGCGTGGATCGGAAAGTTCTGGAACGGGCAGCCCATCTGGCAAAGGCTGATCTCCTTTCCTCCATGATTCGGGATGGGAAGGAGTTCACTCGATTGGAAGGGGTGATGGGGAGGGAGTATGCCCTCGCCTCCGGGGAAGACCCAAGGGTCGCCCAGGCGATATTTGAACATACCCTCCCCCGTTTTTCCGGGGATGAACTTCCTCATTCTCTGGAGGGTGGACTCCTCTCGATTGTGGACAAGATGGATTCGATCGTTGGGAGTTTCATCAATGGGAAGGTCCCTACGGGCTCCGAGGATCCTTTGGGAATCCGAAGACTGGGAAATGGAGTGGTGGAGGTTCTGATGGAGAAAGAGATCCATCTCTCCTTGAAGGAACTCTTGAAAAAAATCTTGGACAGTTACTACCGAATGGAGAATCCCGACGCCCAGCTCCCGAGTGACCTTTTTGAGCATTCCCTGAGTGTGAAACTCGGAACCACCATTCCCGAATTCGAAGCCGTCCAACTCCGGAATGATTTTCATAACTTTTTTAATCAGAGGGTTAAGGGACTTCTTTTAGAGCGAGGGATGCGATACGACATCGCCGATGCGGTCTTGGGTTCTGGGTTTGATGATATCGCCGATGTGAAGAGGAGGGGAGAGGCTCTGATGAAACTTCGAGAGAGCCAGGACTTTGAGCGGGTCGTCACCGGTCAGAAGCGGGTAGCCAATATCTTAAGGGGAGAACCCACTCCACCCCCTTTCGAGGCATCCCTTTTGAGAGAGAGGGCGGAGAGGGATCTTTATGAGGCAACTCGTGGGATTGAAAAGGAATTCTCTCGATCCCTCAAAGAGCGAGATTACGATCATTCCTTAAAGATCCTCCTCACCTTAAGGAAACCGATCGATGACCTCTTTGATGAAGTGATGGTGATGGTCCCTGATGAGGAGTTGCGAAAGAACCGATTGGCTTTGGTCAAATTCGTTGCCGGTCTCTTCAATCAAGTCGCTGATTTTTCTAAGATTGTGATTGAGGGAGAGGAAGGATAGGGATTGGTAATTGGTGATTAGTAAATGGTAAATGGTAAATGTCAGTGTTAGAGCCGGGGCTCTATCTGGTTGCTACGCCGATTGGAAATTTGGAGGATATCACCCTCAGGGCGATTCGGGTTCTGAAGGAGGTAGATCTTATCTGTGCGGAGGATACAAGGAGGGCAAAGATTTTGCTGAAGTTTTATTCCATTGATACGCCGGTTACCTCGTATTATGATTATAATAAGGAGAGGAAGTCTCCAGGTCTCCTGAAACGATTGAAGGACGGAGGGAGGATTGGACTCATCTCGGAGGCAGGGACACCGGGGATCTCGGATCCAGGTTTTTATCTGGCAAAAAGGGCTCTGGATGCCCATATTCGGGTCATCCCCATCCCGGGTTCTACAGCCCTCATCTCCGCTTTGATTGCCTCGGGGCTCCCTACGGATCGATTTCTCTTTGAAGGGTTTCTTCCCAGAAAGAAGGGGAAGAGAAGGAAGAGATTGGAAGGGTTGGCCCAGGAGGAGAGAACGATCGTCCTCTTTGAGTCTCCCTATCGCGTACACCAAACTTTACAGGAGATCCGTGATGTTCTTGGGGATCGGGAGGTGGCTGTAGCCAGAGAGTTGACGAAACGGTTTGAAGAGGTACGAAGAGGAAGGGTCGGAGAGGTTTTGGAATATTATGGAAAGAAGGGGGTGAAGGGAGAGGTGGTGATCGTCCTCCACGGGAGAGAATCCGTTAAAAGGTTAAATGGTTGAATGGTTCAAATCGACAGATCACCATTTAGCCGATTCCTGAAGTTAAGGGGTCGTAAGGTTCTTCAGCCTGTGGTGATCCTCCTCGTCCGATCCGGAATCCATCCCCATTGGATCAGTGGGATGGGTCTTCTCCTCTCTCTTCTCTCGGGAATCGCCTTCTGGCAAGGTAGCTTTCGTCTCGCTGGAATTCTCCTCGCCGTGGGAGGGATCTTTGACACTTTAGATGGTGAGGTCGCCAAGGCCTCCAATAAGCAGAGTCGGTTTGGAGCCTTCTTGGACTCCACTCTCGACCGCTATGGAGAGTTCTTCCTCTTCTTCGGGATCTTCTTGTATTATACACAGGCAAGGATGCCTGTGGCACAGGTTCTTACCCTCATCGCCCTATTCGGATCTCTTTTGGTGAGTTACCTTCGGGCTCGGTCAGAGGGGATCGGGGAAGGGGTGAGGACAGGGCCTCTGGAAAGACCAGAGCGAATCTTGCTCCTCTTACTGGGAACCCTTGCGGGCGAAAGGTTTTTTATCTTTTTCCTCTGGGCTCTTGCCGTCCTCGCCCATCTGACGGCGTTTTTGAGGATTCGTGAAGTCTGGAAGAGAACGAAAAAAAATGGTTAAATGGTTAAATCGTTAAATGGTTAAATTTAACCAATTATCAATCACCATTTAACTATAAAAGGAGGTATTACTATGTCCAAAGTGCGTTGTACCATAATTGGTGTTGGGAACTGTGCTTCCTCCCTGGTTCAAGGGGTTCACTACTACCGGAATGCCCGAGTAAATGGGAGGATTCCCGGGCTGATGCATGTCAAACTGGGGGAGTATCACGTAGGGGATATTGAGTTTGTTGCCGCCATTGATGTGGACCGGAACAAGGTGGGCAAGGACCTGGCAAAGGCCATTTACACCTCACCCAATAACACCTATAAATTCTGTAATGTTCCCCGAACCGGGGTGAAAGTGGCGAGGGGGATGGTCCATGATGGGCTGGGAGAATATCTTTCGAAGATCATTAAACCCGCTCCCGGTCCCACGGCAGACATCGTCAAGATCCTGAAAGAAACGAGGACGGATATTGTGATCAACTTCCTCCCCGTAGGGAGTGAGGAGGCAACCAAGTGGTATGTGGAGCAGATTCTGGAAGCGAGATGTGGCTTCGTAAATTGTATCCCGGTCTTCATCGCCAGTGAAAAATACTGGGAGGGACGGTTTAAGGAGAAAAGAATTCCCATAGTCGGGGATGATGTCAAGTCCCAGGTAGGCGCCACCATCCTCCATCGGGTTCTCACCAACCTCTTCATCAAGCGGGGGGTCAAATTAGAGAGGACTAGCCAGTTGAATGTTGGAGGGAATACCGATTTCCTCAACATGTTAGAGAGGTCGAGACTGGAGTCGAAGAAGATCTCCAAGACCCGGGCGGTCACCTCAATGCTTCCCTATTCGATTAAAAGTGATGATGTCTATATCGGTCCTTCCGACTATATAGCATGGCTTAAGGACCGAAAATGGGCTCACATCCGATTGGAGGGGCGTACCTTTGGGGATGTTCCCCTCACTATCGAGTTGAAATTAGAGGTCTGGGATTCTCCCAACTCTGCCGGGGTGGTTATCGATGCCGTCCGATACTGCAAGATGGCGATGGATCATGGGATCAGTGGTACCCTGCGGGGACCCTCCAGTTTTTTGATGAAATCCCCACCCGTCCAGTATCCCGATAATGAGGCAGGGAGAAAGGTCGACCGGTTCGTTAGTCTGTATGGGAGAAGGAGAATCAAGGAGGTCAGGCCCAATTCGGGCAGGAGAGCCAAATCCGCTGCCGGATGATCATTTTGGTTAAAAGGTTAAATCGTTAAACGGTTAAACCCTGACCTGTCGTCAGGACAGGTTTAACCAGTTACCCATTACCATTTAACTGTATGTCCCATGGATTCTTTATCACCTTTGAGGGGATTGAGGGGAGTGGGAAGACCACCCAGGCGGAGAATCTTAATCGGACTCTCCTGAAGAAGGGCTACTCCACTCTCTTCACCCGGGAACCCGGGGGGACGGAGATCTCGGAGAAGATTCGGGCGGTTCTCTTAGATCGAGCCAATACCGATATGTTTCCCCTGACGGAACTCTTGCTCTACCTGGCTAGCCGAGCCCAACTGGTCCATGAAGCGATCTTTCCAGCCCTGGAAGAAGGGATGATTGTCCTCTCAGATCGTTTCGCAGATTCCACACTCGCCTATCAGGGTGGGGGAAGGGGGATCGATCGAAGAAGAATTCAAAGTCTCAATACCCTTCTCTTAGGAGGTCGCAAGCCCGACCTCACCTTCCTCTTTGATCTTCCACCGGAGGAGGGGCTCCAGCGGGGAGGAAAGAAGGACCGAATGGAGATGGAGCAAGAGACCTTTTATCGAAAGGTTCGAGATGCCTATAGACGGATTGCCCGGGAGAACCCTGAACGGGTGAGGGTGATTAATGGACGTCAAGAAGAAAGCGTGATCGAAAGGGAAGTTCTTCGGGTGGTTGAGGAGAAGATGGAAAAAATGGGTTATTCTTCTGCTGGGGGGTTAGATCCGCCTTAGGCGGACAACGGAGATCTTCGATTTCTCCTTGATTTTCATCAATCCATGGAGTATATTGAAAAGATGGGAACTTTTTTGGAAATTGATTGTTGGAATTAGTAATAGAATTGTTCCGTCTAAAATGAATTCCTCATTCTTGCGATCATCTACACATTTTAGAGTTCTAAAAGATCCTTTCTGTTCTTCAAAAGGGGGATAAAATGAAAGTTCTGAAAAAGAATTTAAAGATTCTGCCGTTCCTCCTCCTGCTTATTCTGGGGTTCTGGCTAGTGGGAGGTGTTCTTGCCCAAAGGGAGACTTCTTATGATCATCTGAGGCTCTTCAGCGAGGTTCTCCGGACGGTCGAAATGAAATATGCCGAGGAGGTAGATTCCGAGGAGCTGATCAAATCGGCCATTGATGGGATGCTCGGTTCTCTGGATCCCCATTCCCAATTGATGGAGCCAGAGGAACACTCGAATCTGCTAATCGGTACGAAGGGAAGGTTCGGCGGCCTTGGGATTCAGATAGGGCTTCGGGATGAGGTTCTGACGGTCATCTCTCCCTTAGAGGGGACCCCTGCCTACCGATTGGGGATTCAGGCCGGCGATAGGATCATTGAGATCGAAGGAGAATCAACAGCTGGGATAAGCCTTCGGGAGGCGGTGAAGAAACTTCGGGGTCAACCCGGCACCCAGGTGACCATTACAATCGAGAGAAGGGGGCTTTCCGAGCCCTTTCCCCTCACCATCACTCGGGAGATCATCAAGGTGGATGCCATTCCCTATTTCGGTATGGTTACACCTGAGATTGGATATGTGCGACTTTCCACCTTCTCCGAGAAGGCTGGGGAGGGAGTGGCTCGTGCTGTCCAGACCCTGAAAGAGAGAGGAAGCAAGAAATTCATCTTTGATCTGCGGGACAACCACGGTGGACTCTTAAAAGAGGCTTTAGATGTGTCAGAGGTTTTCTTCAAGAAGGGAGTCCTCATTGTCTCCACTCAGGGGCGCCTCCCGAACAGCACGCAGAAGTATCGAACAGCAAAAGATGGTATCTCTATTGAGGATCCTCTTGTCGTCCTTGTGAACGGGGGGAGCGCCAGCGCATCCGAGATCGTCGCCGGTGCCATCCAGGATTGGGATCGGGGGGTGATCTTGGGGGACACCACCTTTGGAAAAGGCACAGTCCAGACCCTCCTCGACCTCAGAAATAAGAGGTATCACTTGAAATTGACAACAGCCCACTGGTATCTCCCCGCCGGCAGGTCAATTGATGCAGAGCTGAATAAGAGAGAGAGGGAAAAGAAGGGAGACAAGAAAGTGGAAGCAGGCGTCACTGTTTATCCCACTGTGGGAGACCTCCAAAGGGAGATTCCAGGTGGAGGTGGGATCATTCCCGATGTGGAGGTGAAAGTTCCGGATCTGACCGAATTCGAAAAGACCCTTTCCCCTCATAGAGATTTGATCTACCGCTATGCCCTGGAATATACAGAAAGCCATAAGGAGATCACCAAGGACTTTGAAACCATCGAGGAGATCGTCGAAGGGTTCAGGGAGCGCCTCATCCAGGAGGGGGTTGAATTTGAGGAGGAAGAATTCCGGGAAGCAGAGACCCCTGTGAGGAGGATACTCAAGAATCAGTTCGCCGAGATCCTTTGGGGATCCAAGGGGAGATATGAAGTAGTGCTTCAGGATGACCTTGGAGTGAAGGAAGCCATTGCCCTCCTCAGTAAAGCCAAAGACACCAGGGAACTCTTTCGCCTTGCCGCAATGGAATAGTGTCTTCTCAGAGCGTGTTTGGTTTACAAAGGTGTTGTGAAGTTTTCTCGAATCACCTTTGAAGATTTATCCTGAATCCAGATAGAAGATTCGGATCAGATCCAACGGCGAATGATCGGAACCCTCCTCCTCACCCTTTCCCTTTTCAGTCAAACCCTAGATGTCCCTCAACTCACAACCGATCCAGAGGTTGTTGGACAAGGAAAGACCATTGCCCTCTATCTCCGATTCTCTCAATCCCTCCAAAAAGTGGAGGGATTTTTTCTTGAACGAATCATCCCTTTCTATCCGATTCGTAGGGGCAGTTTTGATCCTGAAATCAGAGATCCTGAACTTGTTTCAGGACAGGGTTCAGGACCTTCCTACACCTATCGGGCACTAATCGGAATCCCCATCGGGACAGAACCCGGGTCTTATTCCCTTCGGATTACCCTCACTCGTAGAGAGAATTTCAACTTTCAGATTTCGGATTCCATCTTTCAATCTTCTGATAGTAAAATCTTGGAATCTTCAATTGAGGTAGTGGAGACCCCCTTTGAAAGGGAAAAGATCACCATTCCCCGCCCCAAACAGAATCTCCTGACTTCCCAGGCCCTCACAGAAGAGGCGAAGATCATAGGGAACATCCTCTCGAAATCGCGAGAGAGTCAGTACTGGAAGGGGAGCTTTCTCCAGCCCATCCAGGGGAGGATCTCCTCTCCTTTTGGCATCTATCGAATCTATAATGATGGCACAGCTTCTCGCCCTCATCGGGGAGTCGATATCGCCAATTTGGAGGGAACTCCGATTCTCGCTCCCAATTCAGGTAGGGTGGTTCTCTCCCGCCATCTTCATTTTCATGGCAATACCATCATTATAGACCACGGGCAAGGAGTTTATTCCCTATTGAATCACTTGAAGAGACGGTTTGCTCACAAGGGGGATAGAGTAAAAAAGGGAGAAAAAGTGGGGCTTGTAGGGGAGACAGGACTTGCCACCGGACCCCATCTCCACTGGGGATTGAGTATATCTGAGATTCGGGTGGATGCTCTTGAATGGACGGAGAGAGAATGGTGAAGAATCGGTTAAATGGTAAGTGGTTAGATGGTTAAATTTAACCATTTAACTATTTAACTGAATCTATGTGAATATCCTTTTTCCTTTGGCAAGGATCTCATTCAAGGCATCCTTGAAGAATTCGGAAGATTTGAGCACTTCAGATGGAACCTGTTCTTTATAAAAACCCCAAGATTTCCGTATTTCATCCCCCACCAACTGGATGAGAGTTCCTTTCTTCAGTCCTTCCTCTACCCTCTCTCCGTGATACAGAACAATATCCTTCACCAGGGATCGTGCCAGTTTTCTCGCCTCCTGGAACCTCTCATCTTCTCCCACCACTTCAGCCTCTTTCATCACCTCTACCTCGGAAAGCGGTGTTGGAGATGGGGGAGGGACAGGGGGTTCAACTGTTTCTATTTCCGGAGCGAGTAACCCTTCGGCCTCCTGACTTACCTTTACCTCTGGAGGGGTTTCCAGAGTGGGAGTGGGGGGAGTGGGTTCAACCTTCTCTTCTCTTTCAGGAGGGATTTTCTCTTCTACAGGAGGTGGGGGCGGCGCGACAACCTCTTCTTTCTCTTTCGGTTGGTAGGGTACTAATTCAATGGGTGAAATTTCCTTATAGATCGTGAATACATTTTTGCACTTCGGACAGGAGACGCCCGCTCCACCGGAAGGGATCTCTCCCTCTTCTACCTGATATTTTGTCTCACACTTGGGACATAGAATGACCATTGTTTCAAAAGTTTAGTTTAAATTTATCCATTTTACCATTTCGATTTTGGGATGTCAAGA